>DATFCE010000028.1:0-7747 GCA_035253365.1 Nitrospiraceae bacterium | reverse complement strand
GGCGGTGCAGATTGAGAGTCTGCTGTCCGGACTTCCCGGCACCCGCAGCGCCTATGCCGAACGCGTCACCGGCGGCTATTATCTGGACTTTCGGGTGAGACGGGATGAGATCGCCCGCTATGGGTTGACGGTCGAAGATGTTGAAGACGTCATTGAATCCGCCATCGGTGGGAAGAATATCGCCCAGACCGTCGAGGGACGGGAGCGCTATCCCGTCAATGTGCGGTATGCCCGTGAGCTGAGAGGCGATGTCGAAGCATTGCGACGCGTCCTGGTCCAGACTTGGCGCGGCGCGCAGGTTCCGCTGGCGCAGTTGACCGACATCAACATGGTGACGGGCCCCCCGTCGGTTCGCGATGAGCAAGGCTCCCTCGCCGGAATCGTCTTTGTCGATGTCGCCGGACGCGACCTGGGCGGGTATGTCGCCGAGGCAAAACGCCTGGTCGGCGAATGGGTCAAGGTCAAACCGGGCTATCGGTTGATTTGGGGCGGGCAGTACGAGTACATGGAGCGGGCGAAAGCCCGGCTGATGATCGCGGTTCCCGTCACGATCTTCTTGATCTTCATTCTGCTCTATCTCAACTTCCACTCGGTAATCCGGAGTCTCATCGTGCTGCTCTCGGTGCCGTTCGGAGTCGTCGGGGCCATCGTCTACCTCTACCTCCTTAACTACCACCTGAGCGTGGCCGTGTGGGTCGGGATCATTGCCCTCGCCGGCGTGGCGGCCGAGACCGGCGTCGTCATGATTATCTTTCTCGACGACGCCTACGAGCGCCGGCGCCGGGAGGGGCGGATGCGGTCGATCGCCGACCTGCGGCAGGCCATTCTTGAAGGCGCCGCGCAACGGGTCCGTCCCAAGATCATGACCGCCTCGGCGATTCTCATTGGGCTCTTGCCGATCATGTGGGGCCACGGCGCCGGCGGGGATGTCATGAGACGGATCGCCGCCCCGATGATCGGCGGCATGGTCTCTTCCACCATCCTGACCTTGCTCGTCATCCCAGCCATCTATGCCTTGTGGCAAGGTCGCACGCTTCCTGGTCATCCTCAACAGCCGGATGGGTTGCAAGATATCAATAGGTCACAGCCTAGTGACATGATAGGAGGACGATGATGATTGGACAACAACGGGTCAGTCTCTGCTTGTTAGTCCTTGTATTGACGACGTGGAGCGGGCCGGAGGCCGCCCATGCGGCTCCGCCCTTAGATGTCCCCTTAGAAAGCCTCATTGAAGAAGCGTTAACCCGCAATCCCGAGATCCAGGCGAGCCACCAACAATGGCAGGCCGCTCTCGAGAAGGTGCCGCAGGCGCGTACGTTGCCTGATCCCACCTTCGGTGTGCATCTCTGGAACTTCCCTCAGGACGTGGAGTTCCCTCGCAGTATCGGCCGCACGCAGAACACCATTTTTACCTTCGCCCAGAGGTTCCCTTTTCCGGGAAAACTCAACCTCAATGCGGAAGTCGCGAATCGGACCGCGGGCATCCGCGAACAAGCCATCCGCGCCAAAGAGCGAGACATTATCGCGCGGCTGAAGCAAGCCTATTACGAATTGTATCTGGCTCATAAAGAGCTCAATGTCCATCATGAGCAGCTCGACGTCGTTCAGCAGTTGTTCGAGACCGCGACGGCTAAATACCGCGCGGGACAAGGGACGCAGGTCGACGTGCTCAAAGCCCAAGTCGAGTTGTCCACCCTGTACCAACGGCTGCCGGTGCTTGAGCAACGTCGACAGACGGCGGCGGCCAAAGTGAATACCATTTTGGATCGTGCCCCTCAGTCACCTCTTGGCGTACCGCGTGATCCGCCGGTCACGGTCTCGGAGAAGACGGCGGAGGAACTTGAGCAAGTGGCCGAGGCGACGCGCCCCGAACTCAAAGTGGCGTCTGTTGCCATCGAACGGACTCAGCAGGCGCGGGCCTATGCCGAACGGCAATACTACCCGGATTTCGAGGTCGGCGTGCAGCGGTTTCAGAATTTTCAGGCGACCGATGGATTCGGCGCCCTTGGGATCATGAGCATCCCGTTTTCTTTTTGGACGAAAGGCAAATATGACGCGGGAGTCCGGGAAGCCAGGGCCGCGGAAGCCGCCGCACGGGCGGACTTGCACACCTGGCAAAACGTGACTCGATTTCAGATTTCAGAACTCCTCGCGAAAGTACGGGCTCAGCAACAGGTGGTGGATCTGTATCGCACGACGATCTTACCGCAGGCCCAGCAGAATATGGATGCGGCGAGAGCCGGCTATCGGACCGGGCGAAATGGCTTCCTGGACGTCTTAGAAGCGGAACGCGCCTTGTTGGAGTTTCGGCTTGCGTATTACCGCGGGTTAACGGAACGGGAAACACAATTCGCCTTCCTTGAACAGGTCATCGGCACGCTGCTGTAAGTCCACAGAGGAAGCGGTCGAACGACGCAACCATCTGATCATCTCATGGTGAGCTGGTTGTGATACCTGTGAAGATCTTTTGAAGGGCAGTTCAAATGCCGAGCGTTTTCCTCACTTGCGCGAGGGTGAGGATCTCATCATCCTGATCGACGCGGCGAGCGAGGGCGATCTGATAGTCATCGTACTCCTGGAGATAAAGCTCCAGTCCTTCTTGATGAAATAGCTCTTGGGGCGTTCGCTCTCTTTGGCGAGTTTCTTTGACCTATCCTTTATTAGGATGATAGGATTTGATTCCGGAGTCGGACTATGGAGCCTCAACGATAATGCAGAAAGGCTGTAAAACGCTACTTGTGCTCGGCATGGTCATGCTCCTCGCCATCCAATTGACCGGTCTGAACTGCCTTTCCGATTATGCCAACCATGAATATTCCTCTGAACTTGTCTTCGTTCACGACCAGCTTCCTAATCAGGCCAACGCTCCGGCTAGCTTCACTGACGACGGCTGTCCCTGTCATTTGACATTTCAAACTGCTCGTTCTGCCCCATTATCAGTCATGTCTCCCTTCAACTCGATGCCCCCGGATGGTTTCCTTGCTTTCACCCCTAACTTTGTTCCTTTCGTATTTCACCCTCCCGCTCACGTCTGAGTTACGAAAACCGCGTCTTACATAGTCTTAACACATTTGCGTCGATCACCGGTCTGCCGGTGTGTATGCGGGCCATGGAGGTGCTCCAATGCCACAATCTGTACTTCTCACCATCACTCTGGCGGCGTCTGTCGTTGGTCTCATTGCCTTGCAGGAGACGACGGAGGCGGCGGACGGTCGTTCACACTCTTACAGCTTGAATGACATCGTTGCGTTAGCATTAGAACGAAATCCGGCAATGGCCGGCGCTGCAGCCGCTGTGAGGCAGAGTCGCGGGGAACGAGCGGCAGCCGGGGCCTATCTGAATCCCTCGATCAACGGTTCGGGAGGACGGGGAGCCATTCGTGATCCGAGCACCGGTGTCTCGATCATTGAGCGAACGGTGACGGTAGAGCAGCCGTTGGAGTTGCCGGGGAAGCGCCGGGCACGCCAACGGGCCGCCGATGCAACCCTAGCGGGGGCGCAGGCTGGCGTTGAAGACGCGCGGCTGAATCTGCTGTCCGATGTCAAGGTGGCGTTCTATCAGCTTCTGCTGGCGCAACGTGATGTCGAACTCTCGATTCAAAATCTCTCGACGACTCAAGAGATCTTTCAGACGATCAAAGCGCGGGTCGATGCAGGTCAAGCAAGGCCGTTTGAAGCCGTGAAAGCGAACGTCGAACTGCAGAAAGCCGACAAAGAGCTGAGCCGGGCGCAGAACGGGTTGCTGGTCGCAAGAGTCCGAGTCGATGTGCTGACAGCCGGGTCCCTTGGGAAAAACTTTTCAGCGGCAGGAGACTTCTCGTCGCTTCCACAGGAGCTCGCGTTGGATGAGCTGACGACGCGTTCGTTCGAGTCGCATCCAATGCTACGGCGGCTGACCAAACGCATCGAACAAGCCGAGCACAGCATCATGCAGGAACGCGAGTCACGCATTCCATACATCACGATCAGCGGCACCTACCATCGTGAAGCGGGCGATGAAGCGTATCTGGCGGGACTCAGTGTCCCCATCCCGCTATGGTATCGCCGACAAGGGGAGATAGAGGCGGCATTGGGCGCCAAAGATCGCGCGGAGGCTGACCGTGTGCGAGCGGAGAGTGAATTGGTGAGCAACGTGACCGAGCAGGTCCAAGGAGCGCGAACAGCTCGGCAGCAGATCGACGTGTTTGAGAAAGGGCTGCTGAAGCAAGCGGAGGAGGCGCTCAGGATCGCTCGGATCAGCTTCAAGCAGGGCGCGGCGGGCCTGTTGGATCTGATTGACGCGCAGCGTGTCTACCGCCAGATGCTGCTGGAATACGCGCAGGCGCGGGCCGATCTGTCCGTCGCCCTGTCACGGCTGGAACGCTGGACGGGGGAGCTTCAATGACGCCTCTTTTGAGCCGGCATATTCTTGCACCCTTGGCGTGTCTACTCATCTCTCTGACTGTTGGCTGTAACGAGGGCCGGGTGGAGCAACCGACGCCGAAGGCTACGGCCGAGCAAGATGAGAAGGGCGATCCATCGCGCCAAAATGGCACCGGAGAACCACATCAACTGACGGTTCCGCCCCAGGCGCTGGAAGGACAAGCGTTCCAGACGGCCGTCGTTGAACGTCGCACCTTCCGCGATGAGATTCAAGCCACGGCGAGCATCAAGCCGAACGAGTACCGGTTGATCCATCTCAGCCCCCGAATTGAGGGCCGGGTAATTGATGTCATGGCCGAGCTCGGCGACTCTGTTAAGCCGGGGCAGCCATTGGCCCTGTTCGACAGCATTGAGCTGGGGCAGAAGAAGGCCGCCTTTCTTCAAGCTCGCACCAATCGTGATGTGGACTCTCGAAACTACGCCCGCGAGAAAGGCTTGTTTGAGCAGCGCATTTCCTCGGAGAAGGAATATCTGGACGCCAAAGGCAGCTATGAGAAAAGCCGGGCGGCCTATCGCGCCGCCTACGAAGCCCTGCGGCTCATCGGCCTTTCCGATGATGAAATCAACACGATCAGTTGGAGTGAGAAAGGAAAGCCCCTTTCCCACTTCCCGCTGATGGTGCCACAAGCGGGCACCGTCATCGAGCGAAACATCACGCGTGGTGAACTACTGACGCCCAAGGATAATGCCTTCACCATTGCCGATCTGACGACGGTCTGGATTCTGCTCGACATCTACGAGCAGCATCTGGCAGCCGTCAAAATCGGGAGTGAGGTGGAGATCACGGTGGATGCCTATCCGAAGGAAACGTTTCGGGGGAAGATCGTCTATCTGAGCTACCTATTGAATCCGGATACACGCACCGTCGATGCCAGGGTTGAGATTGCCAACCCGGACCGCCGTCTCCGACCCGGAATGTTCGCTCGAGCCATGCTTCTGCTTCCCGGGGGGCAAGGCGGCCAACAGGTCTTGGTCGTTCCCCAGGCGGCCATTCAACAGGTTGATGAGAAATCGGTGGCATTCGTGCAGGAACGTCCCGGCACCTATACGGCCCGGACGGTTCTCATCGGTCGGCGGTCGGGAAGCGATGCCGAGGTGCAATCCGGCCTGACTGAAGGAGAGCGGGTGGTCACCCAAGGGTCCTTCTACTTGAAATCCATACTGTTGAAGGAACGGATCGCGGGAGGCTGAGAGGAATCCGCCAGAGGACACATCATGTTGAACGCGCTCTTTGAATTTTCGCTGCGCAACCGATTTTTGGTGTTGGTCTTTGTCGGTCTCATTATCGTGACCGGCGTCTACGCTATGCGACAGTTGCCGATCGACGCCGTGCCGGACGTGACGCCGAATCAAGTGCAGATCCTCACTGACTCGCCCGGCTTGGGGCCTGTGGAGGTCGAGAAATTCATTACCTTTCCCGTCGAAACGGCGATGTCGGGGTTGCCGGGTGTCACCTTGATTCGCTCGGTGTCCCGCTTCGGCTTGTCCGCCGTGACCGTGTACTTCGAGGAAGGGATGGACATCTATTTCTGCCGGCGCCTCGTAATGGAACGGTTGCCGCGAGCCCGGCAGGCGATTCCGGCGGGGTTCGGCAATCCCGAGATGGGGCCGATTTCGACGGGATTAGGCGAAGTCTTTCAGTTCGAGGTCAAGGGTGAAGGCTACTCCCTGATGCAGTTACGGACGACTCTGGATTGGGACATCGCCTTTAAGCTGCGATCCGTCCCGGGTGTCGTCGAGGTGAACAGCTACGGCGGCGAATTGCAAACGTACGAGGTCGTGCTCGATGCGAGCAAATTGGTGGCCTACAAGATTCCGATCGGCCGGGTGTTCGAGGCGATCGAACGCAATAATGCCAATGCCGGCGGAGGATACATCGTGCACGCGCAGGAGCAGTACTTGGTCCGGGGCGAAGGGCTCGTGCAAACGCTCGATGACCTGAACAACATCGTTGTGGCGACCGGGCACGATGGAACACCGATCACGATCCGGAACATCGCCGAGACGCGCTTTGAGCCGATGATCCGGCAGGGCGCGGTCACGCGGGACGAAGGCGGTGAAGTCGTGACGGGCGTGGTCCTGATGCTCATCGGGGAAAACTCCCGGGTCGTCGTCAATCGCATTAAAGCGAAGCTCAAGGAAATCCAGAAGTCACTTCCCCCCGGGGTGACGGTGGACCCCTACTATGACCGAACGGACCTGGTGCGCAACACCATCAAGACGGTCGCCATGAATCTCACCGAAGGCGCTTTGCTTGTGATTGCCGTGCTGTTTCTCCTGTTGGGCAACCTTCGGGCCGGCCTCATCGTAGCCTCTGTGATCCCATTGTCCATGTTGGTCGCGCTCACCGGCATGCTGTCCGCCGGCATTTCCGGCAACCTCATGAGCCTTGGCGCGATCGATTTCGGCCTCATTGTCGATGGCTCGGTCGTCATGATTGAAAATATTATGCGGCATCTGGCTGAGCGGCGGAAAGAACTGCAGCGCCGCCCGGACTCCGACGAGATCCGGCAAATGATTCTGCAATCCGGCCGGGAAGTGCTCCGCCCGATTTTCTTTGCCGTCGGCATCATCATCATCGTGTACCTGCCGATTTTGACGCTCCAAGGCGTCGAAGGGAAGATGTTCCGACCGATGGCGCTGACCGTCATCTTTGCGCTTGTGGCGGCTCTGGTCCTCGCGTTCACGGTGGCCCCGGTCTTCGTGAGTCTGTTCCTCCGCGGAGAAGTCAGTGAAGAAGAGACGTGGGTCATTCGCTCGGCCAAACGGATCTACCAGCCTCTCTTGTCCCGGACTCTCCAGCATCCGGTGATCACCGCCACCGCCGCGGCCCTTATGTTTGCCGGAAGCCTGGCGCTCGCGTCGCTACTAGGCGCGGAGTTTATTCCCAAGTTGGATGAGGGAGCCATCGCGCTGCAAGCCTGGCGGTTTCCTAGTGTGGCCTTAGAAGAATCCGTTAAAAGCACGACCCGGATCGGACAGGTGCTGCAGCAGTTTCCGGAGGTCACGACCGTCGTCCCGCGAACCGGCCGTCCGGAGATCGCCACCGATCCGATGGGAGTGGAGGTGAGCGATGTGTATATCATCTTGAGGCCCCAGTCGGAATGGAAAACGGCTTACACAAAAGCCGGCCTGATTGAGGCCTTCGATCGCGCGCTCAAAGCGGCCGTGCCCGGCACCATCTTCAGTTACTCTCAACCTATTGAGCTTCGGGTACAGGAGCTGATCGCCGGTGTGCGGTCCGATATCGCCATCACGATTTTCGGCGAA
This sequence comes from Nitrospiraceae bacterium, assembly GCA_035253365.1. Taxonomy (GTDB): domain Bacteria; phylum Nitrospirota; class Nitrospiria; order Nitrospirales; family Nitrospiraceae; genus DATFCE01. The sequence continues at coordinate 56 of DATFCE010000028.1, read as the reverse complement.
GACATGGACACGCTCAAACGGCTGGGCGATCAGGTGGTGCAAGTCGTCTCCGGGGT
>DATFCE010000027.1:0-4075 GCA_035253365.1 Nitrospiraceae bacterium | reverse complement strand
TAGGTTAAGAAAGTACAAAAGAGGGCTTATACCAAACAGACTGGTATGACACAAGATAAAAATGACGCGGCGGTCGATTCGACAGGGGTGTCTATTTGAGCACGGCGCGGAGGAGATGGCGGATTCGCCGATCGAGTTCATCACGCACGTTGCGATAGGCCCGCAGGACCAACCAGTCCGGCCCCCACAACGCCGTCGGGTCCGCGATGTCCCAATGTAAGCGGTGTTGGCCCGACGGACCACGCGGTGAACGAGCTTGCGCATAGTCACACAATGTCACGACCAGATCCATCTGGTCGATCGGCACCGCCTCTAAGCTTCGATGGGTATGAGTCGCGATGTCGATGTTGAGTTCCGCCATGACCCGGACCGCTCGCGCGTTGAGCGGAGAGGGGGCGACGCCGGCGCTGTAAGCATCAATGCGCCCCATCCCATAATGGCGCGCGAATCCTTCCGCCATGGGACTGCGGCACGCATTGCCGGTGCAGATAAACAGCAGGCGATACGGTCCCGGCGTGCGGTTCGGCGGCGACCCGATCAGTTGAGGCAGGGAACTCATGTGAGGCCACTCATGCCGTCGATGGCGCCCTACTTCGGGGCGTCCTGCGCGCAGCGGAAACCAAGATCACGGTAGCGATCCCCGGGAGGGATGCCGCGCCGGTTGGATGTGCGGAGGCTGTAGATTTTATCTCCCCATGATCCGCCACGCGTCACCTTGAAAATACCGCTCGTCGATCCCTTCGGATTCCGATCATGATTGCTGTGATAGGTATTCGGGTTGTACCAATCGGACACCCACTCCCAGACATTGCCGGCGGCATCGTAGATCCAATATGGACTCTTGCCGTTCTCATAGCTGCCCACCGGCGTGAGCGTGCTATAGCCGCGCCAGGTTCGCCGACTGTCCCAATCGAAATTCGCAAGTGATTCCGACGCCTCTTCACTGCCCCACGGATATTTGAGGCCTTCTGTTCCCCGCGCGGCTTTTTCCCACTCCGCCTCCGTCGGCAACCGTTTCCCGGCCCAATGGCAGTAGGCATCGGCGTCATTCCAATTCACGCCCACTACAGGGCGTGCCCAATCAAAGGTCGGATTCATCTCATTCCATTTATCAGGCGGCTTTCTGCCGGTGATCTGAAGGAATTTGGCATAGCGACCGGTGGTCGCCTCATACTTGTCGATATAGTACGCATCTAGATAGACACGGTGAACGGGCCGTTCGTCGGACGCGCCATCATTGCTTCCCATCAGAAATTCTCCGGCCGGCACAAATGCCATCGCCGCGCCATCCGTGCCGGTAATCTCCATGGTCGAAGGTTCCGCCCGATCGGCGGCTTCAAGGGAGGCCGGCGCGCTGTACAACAGAGCCAGACCCAAAAGACTAAAGAGGTGGTTGCTTAGACGATGCATAGCTATTCCATCATCGAGCACTTGAATGTCGCCGGGATTGCAGCAAATGAGCCCAACACTGTAACCTAATTGATGACTTAAGTATACAAGAGGCATACGGAGACGGACGGCGAAATGGATGTGTGCGCTCAGAGATTGATGTGCCGCTATGGAACGGTCATACTGATGTCGAATCGGTAGGACTCAGGCGGACATTGAGAAGGACATTCTACGTATGGGCAGGTGTCAGGATCGTGATACAGTGACCCGAGCGAGAGAAGAAATGACCGATCGAGATGAGCAGGAGGGTATGTGAGCGCCGGATTTTCTCTCCTACGCGTCTGGCTATTTGTCGTTGTTTGGATGGCCCACGCAGGGTGTGCCCAGCTGGACAGTTTGTTTAAGAAAACGGATGTGGAGGTTGCGAAGCCGCGGATCTATGTCGCGAATGAAAGTTCGAGTACGATATCCGTCCTCGATGCCAAAACCTTTCGCTTGGTCGGCACCATCGATACCAAGAACCACTCCACGCATGATCTCGCGTTGACTCGAGACGGCACGCGACTTTTTGCAACCAACCTGGCTTCCGGCCGGCTCTCGGTCATTGATACGAACCTGCTGGAGACCGTGGCCTCGATCTACATCGGAAATCGGTGTCACGTCGTAGCCCTATCCAACGACAATCGGCAGGCATGGATTGCGAACATCGGCGAAGATACGATCTCAATCATGGATACCGCCACGTACCGAGTGCTGGGCACGATTCCGCTCGGGAAAGGTCCGACCAGCATTGCCTTTTCGCAGGATGGACGGTTTGCGTTTGTGAGCACCCAAGGGAAAACCGTGCAGGTGATCGATACTGCAACGCACCAGGTCGTCAGGACGATTCCAGTCGGCGCCGATCCTCACTTTTTGGTGTTGAGTCCCGATGGTCGCATCTGGGGGACGAATGCCGGTGGCGACGACATATTCATCATCGATCCGGTGACGCATGAGAAAGTCATCACGATGGACGTCGGGCCGCAACCTCAACAGATTGCATTCGGCTATAAAGGCATGCAAGGACCGAACGCGTACGTCACGGTCAGCGGGCTCGGAAAGGTCGTCGTGATCAACGCCGAAGCCAAGACTCTCCGTGTTATTGATCAAATCGAGGTCGGGAAAGGACCGAACGGTATCTGGTCGAATCCGGAGGGGACGCGCCTCTACGTCGGCCAGCAGCCAACCAATTTATTACGGGTAATCGATACCGGCACCAATCAAATCATTACGACCGTGTCGGTGGGCAGCAAGCCGGTCCGTGTGATCGGCGCTCGGTGAGGCATGGATAGCAGGAATTTTGGCGGGAGACGCTCGATCCGGAAAAGAACACGTGAGCGGAGCAGCATCGCTGGCATGTGTATTCTCGCTCTGGCGATCCTGTGGCTTTGCATGGGCGCTCTTGCTACGGCCCAGGTCCGGCAGATTGGAAAGGCGCAGAACGCGATCGGCGCTCTCGTGGTGATCAGGGCGGATGGGGTGCAAGAGCGCTTGCAAGGTGGAGGATCGTTGCCCCTGTATGAAGGTGATGTGCTGAAGACCGACATCGCATGCCGCGCGCTCATTGAGATCGGGGACGGCGCGCAGATCGCCCTCAACGAGTTGACCACGTTGAAGTTGCTTGTGCGTTGGGAAAAAAATAAGGCCATCACGCCGATTCTCCGCGTCTCGCGCGGCGAAGTCTGGGTGAAAACGACGAATGGATCGAGATCCATCGAGGCCGAAACTCCCGTTGCGAATGTGGCTGCCCGAGAGAGCGAGTTTGATTTGAAAGTGAACGAGGACGGCCAGACTGCTCTGACGGTTATTGAAGGCGTTGCTGAATTCGGGACACCCTTTGACACGTGCTCAGTGGTGGCCGCAAATGCGACCTCCAGCGTTCGCGGCAAACCATGTAAAAAGCTTCCCGCCTCGGAAGGCACCACGACGATTGCGTGGACGAATCCCCTTCTCGCTAATCCTACCCTAAAGTAGCCTGAGAACCCCCGCCCGGGTCATCTTCCTGAACGGCGCCGGCGTTATCTGTAGAAGGATCGATATACGGAAAAGATGTGTTGTCGGTATTGACTGGCAAGAATGAACTGCACCAGCTTGATCTCAGTGCATCGGTTTGGCGTCTCTGATCACCTGCACCAACCGCTTGACGACGGTCGGATCCGGATCTATGAATTCAAGACCGAAGACCCGGCCGCTCACCCACCGGACTCCCGCCTGTTTGATTGCGATGATGGAATCTTGCCCGGGAACATCGAGATGCACGACCATCTGCATTGAAGGGACAACACGCATGTCGCTTTGCATTTTGCAGCCGCGTGGCGACAGGTCGAGAACCGTACCGACATTATCGCCCAAGCTCATTGATGAGAGATAGCTGGAGAGATTGACGGATACGCGTTGGTGGCGACGCAGGTCCATGTGTAAGGAGACTATAGAGAAATTACCGCCTTTCATCAACCCTAATTGAATATGTCGTGTCGGCTTTTGGCCGACAGTAATTTACTTATCTCCTGATTCCACGGTGGGAACTTGATCGAATCCGCTGTCGGGCTGCCACAACCGGCGTTCTTATCTTTGCCGGCCACCGAGGCGCATGCCGCAACCGCGCCGAGAGCAATTCAGCATCTGATCGCACGGGAGCAAGCGCAAG
>DATFCE010000026.1:0-2647 GCA_035253365.1 Nitrospiraceae bacterium | reverse complement strand
TGGGGCTTTGACTATCACACCTGCTCGGTGTTGACGTCCATCCACCAGCAGTCCGGCGACATTGCCATGGGCGTGGACACCGGGGGAGCCGGAGATCAAGGTTTGATGTTCGGGTACGCCTCCAATGAAACCACTGAGTTGATGCCGATGCCGATCGTTTTGGCCCATCGCCTTACGAAGCGGCTGGCCGAGGTGCGGAAAAAGAAAGTCCTGCCGTGGGTGCGCCCGGATGGGAAGTCCCAGGTGACGGTGGAGTACCGGGACGGGAAACCGGTCCGGATCGATACGATCGTCGTCTCCACCCAACATAGCCCCGATGTGACGAGCAAAAAGATCGAGCGCGACGTGATCGAGCACGTCATTAAGCCGGTGATGCCGAAGGGAATTTATGATCCGGTCAGCGTGAAGTATTACATCAATCCGACCGGCCGGTTCGTGACCGGCGGACCGATGGGCGATACCGGCTTAACGGGTCGGAAGATCATCGTCGATACGTACGGCGGCGTGGGCAGCCATGGCGGCGGCGCATTCTCCGGAAAAGACCCCAGCAAGGTGGATCGATCGGCTTCTTATATGGCTCGCTACATTGCCAAAAACATTGTCGCCGCGGGATTGTCGGAAAAATGCGAGGTGCAGCTTGCCTACGCGATCGGCGTCCCGGAGCCGGTCTCTATTTTGATTCATACGAAGGATACCGAAACGGTCTCCCCCGATCTGTTGGATAAGCTCGTGCGTAAGCACTTCCCGATGACTCCGCGCGGAATCATCGATCATTTAAAGCTTCGGCGGCCGATCTATAAGAAAACCGCCGCGTACGGGCACTTCGGGAGAAGCGAGCCGGAGTTTACGTGGGAACGGACGGACAAAGCAAAAATCTTGAAGAAAGAAGCGGGCAAGTAAACGAACCGGCAAGGTAACCTAAGGGGGACGGGTTCACGATCCGTCCCCCTTTTATTGAGAGCGAGGAGGTTCTTGTGGATTACGACGTGAAAGACATCAAGTTGGCGGGCCAGGGAAAATTGAAGATTGAATGGGCCGAAGCCAGCATGCCGGTTCTGCGATTGATCAAGAAGCGGTTCAAGCGGGAACAGCCTCTGAAGAACATGCGGGTGACCGCGTGCCTGCACGTCACCACGGAAACGGCCAATTTGATGAAGACCTTGCAGGCCGGCGGCGCGGAAGTCCGTCTCTGCGCCTCAAATCCGCTCAGCACGCAGGATGATGTGGCCGCCTCGCTGGTCCAGCACGACGGCATTGCGGTCTTTGCTATCAAGGGGGAGGACAATAAGACCTATTACCGCCACATCCAATCCGCCATCGAGCATCAGCCTCACATTACGATGGACGATGGAGCCGATGTCGTCTCGACGCTTCATTCCAAACGTAAAGATCTGCTCAAGCACGTGATCGGCGGCACCGAAGAGACGACGACGGGCGTGATCCGGTTGCGCAGCATGGCGGCGCGGCGCGTGTTGAGATTTCCAGTCATCTCCGTGAACGATGCCGACACGAAACACTTGTTCGACAATCGTTACGGCACCGGACAGAGCACGATGGACGGCATTATCCGCGCCACGAACCGGCTGGTGTGCGGATCGAAAGTCGTGGTCGCCGGCTACGGCTGGTGTGGCCGCGGCATCGCCATGCGCGCGAAGGGCATGGGGGCCGACGTGATCGTGACGGAAATCGATCCGGTCAAAGGCCTCGAGGCGGTGATGGACGGCTTCCGCGTGATGCCGATGGAAGAAGCCGCACCAGTCGGCGATTTTTTTGTCACCGTCACCGGCAATCTTAAAGTGATCCGCGGCGAGCACTTCGCCCAGATGAAAGACGGCGCCATCGTGTGTAACTCAGGACACTTTAACGTGGAGCTGGATATTCCGGCGCTGGAGAAACTGAGCCGGAAGCGCCGCATCGTGCGCTCGGGCGTGGAGGAGTTTACGTTACGCGACGGCCGCCGGGTCAATCTGCTCGGCGAAGGTCGGTTGGTCAATCTCGCCACCGCAGAAGGCCATCCGTCCAGCGTGATGGACATGAGCTTCGCGAATCAGGCACTGGGAGCGGAATTCCTTGCAAAGAACTACAAGAAGCTCGAGAAGAAGGTCTACCCGGTTCCATCCGAGATCGACAAAGAAATCGCCCGCCTCAAGCTCGCCGGCATGGGCATGAACATCGACAAGCTGACGAAAGAGCAGGTGAAGTATCTCGCTTCATGGGAGATGGGAACATAGGGTGGCCTCGGCTGGCGAAGGGCGGACAGCTCCGGCGTCGGCCTCATGCGTTAACCTCTACCATAGCTCTTTGATACCTTACGTTTGGTCGGTGCGCCTTCTCGGACTATAAGAACGGCGCACCGACAACCTCTCTCCTTCTTGAATTCCTATTCCCGCGATGCCGAACACCTCCGTGCCCATCCCTTCAATCCGAGGCGATCTTTACACACCACACGGGCAAAAAAGTACCTTTCTTTCACCATAGATACAAGGCATTGCATCTTCACAGTTGTCAGTATAAGATTTTGCGGCACTATGGCTAAAGTGATATCGTTCATCAACTATAAGGGTGGGGTTGGCAAGACAACAACCACCTACCATGTGGGCTGTTCATTAGTCCAGCATCACAATAAGAAAGTACTGTTCATAGATAT
>DATFCE010000025.1:0-3373 GCA_035253365.1 Nitrospiraceae bacterium | reverse complement strand
TCTCTCCGATTATTGTCGGCGTGATCTTGGGTCCACAGGCGTTGGGCGGTGTGCTGGTCGGTAGCATCGTCACCGGGCTGTTCGTGGCCATTTCGATGACCAGCGGCGGCGGAGCCTGGGATAACGCCAAGAAATTTATCGAGGAGCAGGGGAAAAAAGGGAGCGAGACGCACAAGGCGGCCGTAACAGGTGATACCGTGGGTGATCCCTATAAGGATACGGCGGGGCCCGCGATCAATCCTATGATCAAAGTGATCAACATTGTGGCTCTTTTAATCGTCTCACTGATTGCCCATTGATTTCAGCAAAGAACGTTTGGGCCTTGCTTGACGCTGTCGGAGAGGGTGGAGTATATCTAAGCATGAGGTAATGTCTTACTGGTGTCGGATCATGAGGAGGGCTCCGATGGAAAAACAGGAGAGGAGACCGGAATCAAAAAAGGACACGCAGGCAAGAGAAGAGGTAAAGCCGAATCCGAAAGTCGTCGAATCCGGCAAGAAGCTGAAAGAAGATATCGATAAATTGGTCGATGAAATTGACGATGTGCTCGAAGAGAATGCCGAAGAGTTCGTGAAGAACTATGTCCAAAAAGGTGGGGAGTAGCGCCCCACCCAGACCTTCCTTTTCCTTCCTCGTGCGCCCTTGTCGATACGTCAAGCCGGTTCAGCATCTTCCGCGCTTTCATTCCTGTCTTGATCAACAAGGTCGTGGCGGGGCTCGGTGCTACCCTCCGTTTGACAAAGCCATACTTAGAGAACTAGTATCCGTGAAATCTCATAGCTTTGTGAAGGCCTGTGCCCAAGGACGTCAATGATCGAGAGGCGTTGGATTATCCGTCAGGTGGATCGCGACCAACAAATCGCGTTGGCGTCGATGCTTTCAGTTTCTCCCATTACCGCATCGGTCCTCCTGGCGCGCGGCGTGGCGACCAAGGAGCAGGCGGACCAGTGGCTGTCGCCACATCAGACAAGTCTAGGCGATCCCTTTTTGCTGCCCGCGATGGAGTGGGCAATCGATCGCATGCATCGGGCCGTCGCAGCGCGCGAGCGTATGTGTTTTTACGGCGACTATGATGTGGACGGCATCTCCGCGACGAGCCTCTATGTGATCTTTTTCCGTCACGCCGGCGCCGACGTGTGCTGGTACATCCCTGATCGCCTTCGGGAAGGGTACGGACTGAACGAAGCCGCCATCCGGGGCCTTGTTGCCCAAGGCGTGACGCTGCTTGTCACATCGGATTGTGGGACAACCTCGCACCGGGAAATCGAGACCGCGAACGCGCTCGGGATGGATGTGATTGTCACGGATCATCACCAGAGCGGGGATCGTCTGCCTCCGGCGTACGCCCTGCTGAATCCGCATCGATCCGATTCGGCGTATCCATTCACGGGGCTTTGCTCTGCGGGGTTGGCGTATAAGGTCGTGACGGCCTATCAAACCAAATATGGCGACACGCCGTGCCGGCCCGATTCCTTGCTCGATCTCGTGGCGTTGGCCACGATCGCCGACATTGTTCCGTTACAAGATGAGAACCGCGGCTTGGTGCGGACGGGATTGAACCTCCTCACTCAAGGCGCGCGTTGCGGGATTCGGGCCCTGAAGCGAGTCGCGGGGGTGGAGAAGCCATGCACGAGCGAGACGGTCGCCTTTCGGCTTGCTCCCCGCATCAATGCCGCAGGACGATTGGCGCATGGAGCGGCCGGGGTGCGCTTACTGACCACCGAATCGGATACGGAAGCGGCGGAGTTGGCGGCTGAATTGGAAGAGCTCAATCGCCGGCGCCAGTTCGTGGAGGAGGAAATCGCAACCGGGGCGCTCGCCACCGCCGATCCCGGGGGCGTGCCCGCCGCGCTTGTCGTCTGGGATCGAGCGTGGCACGTCGGCGTGGTCGGCATCGTCGCGTCGCGGCTCGTCGAACGATATCATTGCCCGGCGGTCGTCGTGGCGGTTGATGAGCACGGGATCGGCAAGGGATCGGCGCGCGGGATTCCCGGCTTTGATCTCTATCAGGCGCTCGTTTTGTGCCAGGATCTTTTGGAACGGTTCGGGGGACATCCCAGCGCGGCCGGCTTGACGATTCACGAGTCGCGACTGCCCGAGTTTCGGCAGCGGTTTACCGATGTGGTGCGCCAATGGCTCGGAGGTCAACCGCATGATCCCGTCCTGCATGTGGACGCGGAAGTCTCGCTTCGCGATATGGCTCCACGACTGATCCGGGAGTTGGAACTGCTTCACCCGTTCGGCGCCGGCAATCCCGAGCCGACATTCGCCGTGAAGAATTTAACGCTCTTATCGTGTCAGGTTGTGGGAGACCGCCATCTCAAGCTCACGGTCCGCCAGAAGCATTCGCTTCCATTCGAAAGCATCGGGTTTCGGATGGGCGCTCTTGCTGAGCGCGGACTGGCGGCCGGTCGGAGCGTCGATCTGGCGTTTATGCCTGAACTGCAACGGTGGAACGGGCTGGATCGCATTCAATTGAAAATTCGGGATGTGCAGGCCAGACCGGTATAGCGATGCCGTACGACACGATCACCCATATCGATCAATTGATCAAGCGGATGCAGAGCTACAACCCGGACGCGGAGACCGAGCTCGTGCGCCGGGCGTATGCCTTCTCGGCCAAAGCGCATGAGGGACAAACCCGGCAGTCGGGAGAGCCGTATCTGCAACATCCGTTGGCGGTCGCCGGCGTGTTGACGTCGCTGCGCTCCGACGTCACGGCCATTGTCGCCGGCTTGCTGCACGATACGTTGGAAGACACCCTCGCGACTCCGGACGAGCTCGAGCAATTGTTCGGGAAGGACATCGTTCGGCTGGTCGATGGCGTCACGAAGATCGGCAAGATCAAATTCAGAAACTACGAGGAAAAACAGGCGGAGAATTTCCGGAAGATGGTGCTCTCGATGGCGGACGACATTCGCGTCGTCCTCATCAAGCTGGCCGACCGCCTGCACAACATGCGCACGCTCGAGCATCTGCCGGAGGCCAAGCGGCAACAGATTGCGCAGGAGACTCTGGAGATTTACGCGCCGCTTGCGAATCGGCTCGGCATCGGGTGGATGAAAAACGAATTGGAGGATCTGTGCCTGAAGTATCTCAAGTCGGAAGTGTACGCCGGCCTTAAACTGCGGGTGGCGAAGCGTGATGAGGAACGCCAGCAGTATATCGACGAAGTCATTCGCGAGGTGCAATCCACGTTGGTGGATGCGGGATTGGTCGGAGAAGTGCAAGGTCGCCCGAAGCATCTGTACGGCATTTACCAAAAGATGGAACGCCAATCCATTTCATTTGAAGAGGTGTATGACTTAACGGCGGTGCGGGTCATCACCGACGTCAAAATGAATTGTTACGCGATCTTGGGACTCATTCACTC
>DATFCE010000024.1:0-15025 GCA_035253365.1 Nitrospiraceae bacterium | reverse complement strand
CATACGATCGGGAACGCAAAGTAAGCCTCTACGCGCGAGTCGGCATTGCCGAGTGTTGGATCGTGAATGTGCTGGACCGCTGTCTCGAAGTGTATCGACGGCCGATGCAGTCAGGCGCCCACACGTCCGCTATGTTGACCGCACCGCTCTGTCCGCTCAGGAAAGGATTGCGCCGTGGGCCTTTCCGGACAGGTCCCTCCTCGTTTCGGATTTCCTCCCTTAGCTTCCGCCATCCAGGCGTGCTCGTTTAGTAATTTCAGCATCGGCGACGCCCGCCGTCATGCGCGACACGGACTCTGCTACCACCGGTACGCGATGGTCCCTACAATATTACGGTATCGGCGCCGGGCCATCTCAACAGCCGGATGCGCATGTTTGGCGTCGGCCCCGCTCTGGACGCCCGGCATGGCGGTGTTGTAACATTGTGCAAACGGAGGTGCAAGATGATCAAAACGCTTCAGAAGCACGGCAACAGCATGGCGCTGGTCATCGAAAAGCCGATGATGGAAGCGCTCGGCATCAAGGAGGATACCCCGCTCCAAATCACGCTCAGCGGCAATGCGCTTGTCATCACGCCGGCGAATGTCGGCGTGGGACCGGAGCAGATGAGGCAGGTGCTCAAGGACTTGCGGAAGCGCTATGGCCCGATGTTGAAGCGGTTAGCAGATTGAGCCATGAGCGAGATTCTCTTTCTGAGTGTCGATGATGTGTTATTGGCCCATACCGATACCTTGGAAAAAGAAGGCGGCTTGGGCGGGGTGAGAGACCATGGGCTTCTCGATGCCGCTGTGGCCATGCCTCGTCAACAATTCGGCGGTGTCTACCTGCATGGGGATTCCGCTGCAATGGCCGCGGCCTATCTTTTTCATATCGCCCAAAACCATCCCTTTCATGATGGGAATAAGCGGACCGCAGCACTGTCGGCCCTCGCCTTTTTGCGGGTGAATGGACAGGAGCCGCTGCCTGCTCCCCATGACCTCGAAGCCGTGACGCGTCGAATTGCGGCCGGTGAGATGACCAAGGACGCCCTGATCCGCTGGATGCGAAAGCAGATCGGCAGGGGCATGGTCGGTATGGCGGGATCCAGTACTATGAGCAGGGAAAGACGCCGTGGATAATTTTGCGGGTCATCGGAGCGTCGTGTCTATCGGCACTGCACGCCGCTCACATTGCGGAGAGCGTCACAGAGGCGGAGTGCTTTCTGATCCTCGATGACTGGACGGGTGATCACTTGTGTGGAGTGTGGTACTTCTCTGATCGCGGTGTCCGCGCGTGTGCCGGTCGACACGCATGCGGCAACGTAACTTCGGTCTGAGGGTGGGCGGCCACAGTCATGCTCGGTCGTCTCGGCAGGTATTTGAGCGACAGTCGCCTGACCTCGAAAGCCTTCACGGACGCTTCCGCAGCCCGCCATCACCAACGCGGCGAGCGCAATCAGCGCAAACGTGGATGGAGCGATTGCCCTGCAAGGATGAAACATAGCCGGTTGAGAGTGGAGCAGTAAGCCTGCTTTCATGTTGACAGACGGACCGCCGTGCCGTCAACCGACGTCCTATCGATTCATACAGGAAAACCAGCGCGGTTCTGATAGTCCCGTTGATACATCTCGTCTGGCGCTGCACTCTTTACATCAAGAGTAAGGAAGAGGAGACTCATGCAAGCCAGTAGGTTATCTGCAAAGGGGCAAGTAACCATTCCGCGAAAATCCGTGAGTGCATGAGCGCTAGACCCGGCGATTTATATATCCTACCGTGAGGGAGATAGGGCCATGAAAGAGAAGTTATCCGTCACCGTGGAGCAGCCGCTCGCTTCCCGGGCAATCGCGTTCAGAAAAACTGGAACTCGTTCTGCGGCGCTTTAAGGCCGTGTCGGACGATCTCGCTCTTCGGCGCGTTCTGGTGGCTCACCACGACTCCGGCAGCGAACGCCATGAGCACGAGGCTTGGGCTAGAACGATGGAGCATATCAATGGAGCGAATCAGCCGAGGCGACATCTGGACGGCCCAACTTATCAGCCACCCGAAGCGGCGGCCGGCGTTGATTGTCAGCATCAACGCGGCCAATGATCTTCGCCCGGATATCCTCGTGCTTCATCACGTCGCAACCCGCTGCTGCGTGTGCAGTTGCCTGACGATCCCGAGCAGACCGACCTACGCACCATTAGTTATGCCAAATGTGAACCGCTAGGTCCTCTCCATAAGTCTCGTTTGAGACAACGTATCGGGTCCTGCCACCAGAAACATGGACGGACGTTGAAGAGGAATGCGTGCGTTCTAGGCCTGACATAGACGAGTAGATGAGTCCCTTCTTCGCCTCTTCGGTCGCGTGTGAACACTGAGCAACGCGAGCACGATAGACAAGGAAAATGTCTCCCGAACCCCCTTTCTTTGGCCCCCACAGTCAAATCTCATTGATGGCGCACTTGCGAGGAAGCTCTGCAATCGCTTGGTGCAAAGCCTCAAGCGTTGTTTGGATTCCACGGGCGGCTTCCTGATTCGGCAGGCTCGCGTGCGCCTGCTCCAATGTCTTCCTCTCGACGCCCCGCTGTTCGAGAAACCGCCGTTTTCGCAAGGCATCCACCGACAGGTTGCGCGCGATCCGATAAAGAAAGGCGCAAGGCTGGCGGATGTGGGCCGATGGTGGGGAGGCAGAGCAGACGCGCGTAGGTGTCCTTCACGACATCCGCCGCATCTTGAGGGCAGCGCAGCTTCGTCGTGACGAAGGCCCGAAGCTCACCGTAGTATTGATGGAAGACAGCTAACATGTCACTGTCTTGCGGCGCATGGCTAATCGAGGCGATAACTGATCGGGATCTGCAGTATGACCCGGGGTTGTTCCAGGGCATATTTAAGCGTCAACGGCGAGACTCGCTTGAGCACGTCCACGGCATCCTGATCCAGGATCGAGTACCCCGAGCTTTCCACAACATCCACGTCAAGCAGCCGGCCATCCTCTCGGATGGCGGCTTGTAGCACGACTTTTCCTTCCCATCGGTTCATCCGCGCAATGGGCGGGTACCGTTTCAGGTGCTCCACCTTGACCCACAGGGATTCGGCAAGCCAGCCGTAATCCGGCATCGTGTTGATCGACCGGATCGGCCGCTCTTTGACCGGAGGACGATGCAGAATCATCTCGTCTTCGATGATGGTGCGTGTTTGTGCCATAAGCGACTGCTCTTGGACATCGACGTCTGGTGGAGGCACCTCAGAGACATCCGGTTCTGAGAAGGGATGATGTCGGCAGAACGTTCCTGTGCAGCAACCGTGCCCGTACTCTGCTCGGCGCTCTTGTTTTCGTTCCCGGAGAGAGCGGTTTGCTCCATGGTGGCATCAGGAGCCTGCGGCGAACCCTCGGTATTGTGAAAGACAGGCACATCAACATCGCTCTGCGCCAAAATACGAGATGCAGGTGGAGCAGCCTGTCTGGGTGTCGGCGTGGCTCGTCGATGGCGCGGATGGTCGGCCTGAGTGTCCGGTAGCTGTGTCAAAGGCACCGGCGCGGCCTCCGCTTTGGTCTGCTGTTCCGAGGTGATCGGACTGAGAGGAGAGGCTTCAATGATCGACACATCCCAACGAAAGGATGGCTTGACCGGCCGGACAGCCATGCCGTTTGCCAGTGCCAAAGCAGAGCCGATCGCAAGGCTGTGGATCAACACGGACAAGATCCACGCCGAGAGATGGTCGGGTTGCTTCTCAACAGCGCGTCTTTCGGCAGGTCGGAAAGCCGGCAAGAGATGCTGCTGAATGTGACTCCCTCGGATTACCGGCATGAAATAAGCATCGTGTCTGTTCCCTGGGTGCAATGGGGAGCGTTGGCCGTGGACGCCTGTCTGAATTGTTTCGGGGAATAGCCGAGAGCGCGTTTGAAGAAATGACTGAACGCGAATTGGTCGCTGAACCCTAATCGCTGTGCAATGTGGGCTAGTGGGAGATCTCCGATTTCCAATAATCGCCGCGCTTCATCAAGGCGTAGATGCCTCAGATATTGAGAAAACCTTTGTCCCATATGTATTTGGAACAGTTCGGAACAATACTTTTCCGAATAGCCTAAAAACTTAGCGAGTTCCTTCAGTGTCAGGCCTCGATGAAGATTGGTGATCATGAACCGGTGAATTCCCTTGGCTAGGTCGTTTGGCGGTCGCGTCGCATCTTCGCCGACTTCGTCAATCAATTCTTTGAAAAAACGGACGTCGTTGGCCAGGCGTGAGACAACCTCTTCCAACTCCGTCCTGGTTCCGGCTACCGCCAATTGCTCGGCCCACTGAAGGGAGTGAGTGCGGATTTCACCGATGAGCTGATCGACGCCGACAGTTTGTTTGGAAACGAGTGTGTGTAAGCTCATATCAATCGACCCAGAGACTGTACGGAGGCCGGAGTGTTCGGAGACACGGCGCTCCTTTTAGCGACGGGGGACAGTCCCCGCCCGAGTACGCTAGGGTTTGGCGAATGCAGTGAAGCACAGGCTGAGGATTTCCACCGGGTCGGTGGTTAGCTTGAGAAATGTTGAGACCAGATCGGGATCGAGCTGGGACCCGCCGGCCAGCTCGAGTTGTCTGGCGGCCGATTGATAATTCCGTGTGACATCGAAGGGCGATCGTTGCGACAGGACCGCGTCGAACAGATCGGCTACTGCAAGCACGCGCGACCCTAACGGAATGAACGATCCTCTCAAGCCATACGGATACCCGGAGCCGTCCCAACGTTCATGGTGATGGGCGATCCACACGGCCGGCATCCGTAAGAGCGGAAAGGCCGCCACAATCTCCGCGCCGGCGCGGGGATGACATTGAACCAGCTCGTACTCTTCGGCAGAGAGCGGGCCGCGTTTCTTCAGGATTGCCGCGGGTAGCGTGAGCTTTCCAATGTCGTGCAATAAAGCAGCGGTGTGGAGATGGATCAGTTCTTCTTGCCCGAAGCCGACGGCTTTTCCCAGCGCCACGGCGTACAGGGCGGTGCGTTCCCCATGCTCATGTGAGCGCGGGTCCTCGGTCCGCATCGAAAGAATCAGCGTGCGAATGGCCTCGTCCCGAGAGCGACTGTCATTGCGGGACATCATCTCATCGATGTGAGGGATGTGAGCCGGTAGGCCGGTCGGTGATGGTCCTGAATCAGCTCGTCGTGTGTGCTCGGTATGGATGCGCATGGTATGTCCTCTTCCGCAGTTGCTCAACGCACGAAACCCAAGGCCATTTCTACGATGAGGAGAATTGATGCGATTAATTATGAGAATCATTATCATGATTATGGGATTATTGTCAAACCATACGCTTACAGGAGTATCCGATTACGGCGTCTTTATTCCATCGGACGAAGATCCGCACAGACTGCGCGGGGCTGGGGGAGGCCGGAGCGCGTTCTCGATAGTATTGGGAAGCAATACAGGCGTGTTCGTGGGGGATGAGCATTTGAGGTACAGCACGTAACGCTCATCTGAAATGATGTTGTGATTAAATGACCCGATGTGAAGAAGGCCCTCGGCAGCTGCGGAAGGCCCTAGATCGTAACTCAGGATAAGCAAGACATCCCGGCGTCTCTGTGACGCCAGCTCTTCGGCTTTCTGCGCCAATTGTGCCGGGGGGACCGCGTGACGACCCGACTTCCAGATGATATATGTCCCCACACGATCGCTCTCTGCATACAGCATAGGGCGATTGAGATAGAGCGCGACCGCCGACGCAATGTAATGTTTGCTGCCGATCATCGGCAGGTCGGCTAAATGATGGTCCTTGAGAAATACACCGACCTCTTGGCTCGCCGAGAATGCAAAGAGAAGGTCGCCTCGGACGGCCACGAGCCCGGCGACCATGTGCAGGACAAACAGCCAGGTGATGATGTGCCTGCTGATAGTCGGGCCGGGGACAAAGGGAGGAGCGTGCGGGGGGGCTGTACGGGAAGTTGATGCGCGGGAGCGGGACATCCAGATACAGGCTACGAACACAAGAAATAAATGGCCGGCATGTCGTACCCCGCCGTAATATTTTGTTTGCGTGAAAAGAAGTAATTCGGCGCTCGTGAGCACATAGACAAGCATGATGAGGGGCGTGCGAGCCAACATCCAGGCTGCGCCTCCAATCAAGATGATGGAGAGCGCCGCCTGGACGTCCAAGGAGGACATTTGCCACCGTCCGATGTCCTTGTGCCATTCTCCATCCAGCATGTTGGTGTCCCAGAAAGGAACAACAAGTTGCGGGATGGGTACATAGCTCCTCCAGACTTGGCTCAGCGTTAATTCGAGCTTCTTGATGTCGAGCGACGTATACCATCGCAAGACTTGGGGTGAGCTGTCCGGTGGGGGTAGCATCTGCATGACGGATACGGCGATACTGAGCCCGATAATCAGCACGTACAGCGCAAGGACTGCGTTTCGCGAGGCGTAAGATTCTCCATGGGGACGCATGAGTAGATCAAAAACCGCCGCCATGCCGAAAACCAGCGCAATCATGGCTCCGTAGATACTGGTGTTGGCGACGAGGCCCAACAGGAGAGCTGGAACGAGCGCGGGCCCGATCTTGCGATTATTGATGTGCCTGTAGGCCACGCAAAAGGCAAACACTCCCACCGCTCCGATGACATAACTGCGGCTGATGACTCCATATTCATAGAGCGGAAAATAGCCGAAGGCAAAGCACAGCTTTTGAGGCCTGGTGAACGGGGCGAAGCGAGAGACGAGGTAGACGCCGGCGGTCGCCGACATGAGATGAAAACCTTGCATCGCGGCAGGGTCGTCCCAGATTCGACTCAATGCATAGAGAGCGAGATACCACAGCGCCGGATGGCCCTCGTAACGAAGGGTCCAGAAGAGGTCGGGCAGTGAAGAACTGGATGCGGCAATGCGCCAGGCTTGCAGCTCATCGCGCCACATTTCATGATGCCAGAGGGTGATGGCGCCAAGGCAGAAAAATAAGAGAGTCACTGTGCCGGCAAACCGAACATTTTCAGATGGTGTGACCGGGTTCTGTTCTGGAATGACCGTATCGGTGTTCTGCCTGAGGTTTCGAAGAAGCAACCGGATGCCCAGTACGATGAGACTCATGAACCCGAATGTGAGGATGGCCACGAGGAGGAGCCCGCGCCGATCTAGTGGATTGCCGAATAGATCCAGCGTCATGGCGGATGTGATGTCGATGGTGCCGGATTCGACGGCGGTCAAGTGGTAGCGCTCTGCGCCATCCCAGATTTGGGTCTCCGCTCCACTGCGTAGTTTCGTAATCAGGAAACCGTAGTCCACGATCCCACCTACCGGGGCGGGCACTTTCACCACGAAGGTCCCTTCCCCGTGAAGCATGGGCGAATGCATCACGCCGTTTGTGATGACCGTGCCGGACGGCCGGATGTCTTCGGAAGTGGGTTGCCATCCGTTCACCCCCCATACCAGAAACACCTCTCCGGCTCGAGGCATGTGGTACCGAAATTCCTGCGTGGTCAAGGGCGCGTTCTGATGCTGTGTCTCGGTCGGCGACACCAGCGCGGTGCGCGTGGGGCCTTCCCCCGCAGCAGAGTGGTCGGGGAGCGTTCCCATAGTGGCGAGCGCGAACGAGGGCTCGCTGCACAGGCATCCCAACCATGCCGCGCCGATCACGAGTCCCCACAAATATCGCAGAAGAGAAGCGGTCTGGTTGCTATGCGAGCCGATCTTTCCGGCCTGCATAAACGTTCGCGCCATCATGTGCGTGGTTACCTCAGTCCTAAATCGCGCGGGCCGTGAGCACAGCGCGTCCTGTGAAGTCTGGGATAGGCAAGTATGGGCAATTATTTGTCGGCCGCCCGGGGGAGTCGGAGTTGCGTCATCCCCTGGCGAAGAAATCCCGCGGCGTTCGCGGTCTGCGCCAAAAGGAGCGTCAGAAGGAGCCGTGTCGCCTTCGCCTCTCGATTGCGCCCAAAGGGGTATTGCAGAAGGCTCAGATAAAATCTCATGTCCGGGCGAAATCTTCCGGAGCCGCGCCGGGCTCGAGCCGTATGGTATCGCCAGGCTCCGCGTCCGTAAGCGAAGTGCTGCTTCCAGAACGAGCCGAATCCGAGCGCATGCGCATGGTACACCAGCACTTCTGGGGCGTAGGTCATGAGATAGCCGCGCTGTAGCCACCGATCGCAGAAGTCGCGATCTTCCGATGTTCTAAATGTCGCATCGAAGCCGCCGAGCGAGCGAAAACCATCCGCCGATACGGCTAAATTATTCGAAGCGAAAAATCGCGCATCCGCGGGATTGGCATTGTAATAGGCATAGACGACCTCAATAATGGCTTGGCTGGTGCTGGAATATGTATTCTCAACCAGGGCGTTGAGGGTGTGTCCACCGACAAGGTGATGCGGCAATCGGTGAAACCGTTCAGCGAGTGCAGCCAGCCAATTCACCGCGGGCATGCAGTCGTCATCCGTAAAGGCGAGGATTCGGCCTGTGGCATGAGCGGCTCCAAAATTGCGCGCGGCGGCGGGTCCTGCGTTCGGCTGCTGCAACAGCGTGATCGTCAATGTATCCCGGAAGGGAGCGGTCACGGCATCGAGCGGATGATCCCAGCCGTCGTTGACGATCACAACTTCAAAATCAGTCCGAGGATAGTTGAGCCGTTGCAGCGCGTGAAGACAATTCGCCAATTGCTGCGGGCGCTTGTACGTGGGGATGATAATCGAAAAGAACGGCCGGGGTGGTGCCATGAGCGCCGATTTACCTGGTTTCTGAAGACACAAGCCGCCGAAGGCCATGGACGCCGCCATCGCGGGTGCCTTCTAATAACCACAACACGACAAGAAGCGCAACGCCAAGGGCTGCCAGCGCAGCCACCAATCCTATCCCTGAATCCGGCGCCGCTCCGGCCAACACGTAGGCGAGCCCGCACAGCAGGAGGCTTCGAACCACAGTGCCCGCAGGAAGACGAATCCCCCAGGCGTACCAGATCGCCGCGAGGCTTGCCAGTGCCACCAGCCATCCCAGGCTCGCCGTGACGATCGCCGGCCCGGATAAGCCGAATCGAGGAATCAGAAAAACATAGCCGGCGACGGCAAGGGGCACGAGCGGGCCGGTCAGCATGAACGTCCACGCCGGTCTACCGGCGGCAGTCAAGATGGTCATGGCCACGCCGATCAAGACATGGGCCATTGCTCCAAAGATCAAAATGGCCAGCAAGGGGGCGGCAGGACGAAAAGCTGCGCCGAAACAAAACTCGGTGATTCCCGCGGCAGCCCCCGCAAAGAGGCCCGCCATCGGAAGCAACCCTATGGCGAGCCGCATTGCATCGGCGGCCATGGCTTTGGTCCGGTCCATCTGCCCGTCACTGAGCGAACGGTTGAGCGAGGCCAGGAGCAGCGAGGAGAAAGCGTGGGCAAAAATCCCCGGCAAAATGGAAAGGTTTTGCGCTGCGGCGTAGAACCCGGCTTGTACCGTCGAGCCGCCGAGCATCTTGAGCGCAAATAAATCCAGCTTGGTGTAACAACTGAAGCTTGCCGCCGACAAAACCAACCATAGAGCGGAACGCGGCAGCGGGATGGAAAGGCCAGACGATGTCAGCAATGAAGGGCGAATGTAAGACCGGCACACGAGCAATTCCACCACCGACGCGCCGATGTTTCCCATGATCGCCCCCGGAATCGACAAGCCCAATTCGACCAGTATCACGATCAAAAACAATCGGCTGAGCCAACGTCCCGCGCCTGCAATGGCGCGGGATCGAAATTGTCCGATTCCCGTGAGCACATTGCGATGGCCATGGGCCAAAATAAACAACGGAATGTCGAGCGCAAAGAGAGCCAGATACGTCGCGAGCATCGGCTCGGAAAGCAAGGTGGCGATCGGTCCTGCCAGTAGCCAGAGGAGGAGCATGGCCAAGACGCCGGCCGCCAGATGCCATCGGAGAAGCCTGCCGGCGACCGGTTCCCAGTCGCGCGTGTCGGCGGTCAAATGAATCGTCACGCGCGTAAAGAGCGATGTCAGGCCCCATTCGATCCATGCCACTAAAGAAGCGGCGAGCGCGAAGAGGCCGTACGCTGCCGGGCCAAATCGGCGCGCGAGAAACGCGATGGTCAGGAGACCAGTCGGAATCATCAGCGCATCGGCTAGAAAAGTCCACACGGTACCCTGAAGCAACATGGAATCGGCCCCGATCCCGATCCTTCCGCCGTTCTCGGGATGCCGAGTCTTGAACTGACCGGTCTGCTGCGTTAGCATGCGGGACCTTGTTTCCTTTGACGACATCGGCGCGCTCTCACCACGACCCTCTTGCCGGCGACCTGGTTGCCGATGTGTCACCGGCATGGTTGCGAGTGACCCTGTGGCTATTGCTTCCACTGTGGCTGCTCTGGGTCGGCACTAGTCTCTTCCATGACGACTCCCTGGCATCGGCATTAACCGTCGAAAACGGCTTGTTGCAAAACTTGACCATCCTCTGCTACGGCTTCGCCGGAGTCCTGTTCGTCAGCCTCTCCATTCGTCAACGTTCCGCCAAGGCCGGATGGGGTCTTCAGCCGTGGTGGTTGCTCATTCTGGCCGTCGGCTGCGTGTTCGTCGCCGGTGAAGAAATGAACTGGGGGCAGACCTTTCTGCATTACGCCACGCCGCATTGGCTGGAAGGAGCCAATATTCAGCAGGAATTCAGCGTGCACAACCTCCGTCTACCGGGTTCTCTTTCCAACAAGCACTGGGCCAATGAAATTCTGTGGTGGCTGGCCGTGGTGGGTGGTGCCGTTCTGCCGCTGGCGTTGATGGGCAGCCAGAGATTCCGCCGAATGGCATGGAGACTGGCGCTTCCCATCCCGCCTTGGCTGGCACAGACGTATTGGCTGGCAGCTGCAGTGATCCCTCGCGACGGATGGCTCCTTGGGCGGCTGACCCGTGATAATATCCCGTCCGAGCTTCGAGAAATCACCATCGCCGTGGCGATCGCGGTGTGGGCGTGGAGCCTCTGGCGACGCGCTCCCGCTCACATCTGACTCATAGCCTGTGACGGTTGCGGTCTTTTCCCGAGATGGCGGACCCGGTGAAACTCGAAGGCTGCCAGCTTTGGTTTGGACTGGCCTGCCCCCGTGAGATACCCTGCGATTTCACCGAACGCGCTGACGGCAAGCCCGACCATCAGCATGGGCAAGACACCGCCCGGCAATTGCTCCCAGCAGCCGGACCGGCGTACTTGGGCGAAGATTCGTCGGAAGCGAATGGGCGGAATCAGAGGACCGGCCAAGGCATACGCGATGCGCTGTGGGAGTCCCCACCCGTGGGCGCGCGAGGCGGCAAAGACCCGGCCGCTGTAGTACTGCGCCGGTAGCCAGGATGAGAGCCGGCCGAAATTCATATGAAACACCTGAGCGGCCGGCTCTAAATACAATTGATGCCCTTGTGAGCGCAGTTCCCAGTGCAGCACGCTTTCCGCATCCAACTTGGATTCCATCTCAGATCCATAGGACAGGAGGATCTCGCGCTTGTAGCTGCTATTGTGCCCCGGGAGATGGTCACGATTCTCGGCTTGCGCGGGGTGCACCCACGGAGCGTACGCAATCAAGAGATCCGCCCAACTCACCACGCTGTCGGGATTGGCATTGCGGACCGCCGGTCCGACGACGGCCCGCGGGTGCTGATGCGCCGCGATGAGCGCCTCAGCCCATCCGGGGGCGGGAAAGGCGTGATCTTCAGCCAACGCGACCACTGGCGCGCGCGCGCGGCGGACCCCGGCTGCATTAGCCGACGCAATGGAGTGAATACGATCGATTCCGACGATTTGATAGGTGAGAAATCGACTCACATCGGTTTCTACCAGTTCCAGCGCCTCAGGAACCGGTGTCACGATGACAAGCTCCATGCGGTCGCACGCGTTCTGCGACCGAAGGTGTTTGACGGTCCTGCGAATTGTCTCATAGGAGTCCGGCGTGACGAGAATCACCGATAATTCCGGGTCTCGACTGGTCTGCGTCTGCATGGTGCTGCCCCCGTCTTGTCTCACTTCAGCATGATCGGCCGGCCGCAGGACGAAGATTCAATCGCGGCGAGCGCAACTTGCACGGCTCGTCGCCCGTCTTCCAGCGTGCATCCGGCCGGTTCTCGCCTGTTAATGCTCTCGATGAAATGACGCCATTGAGCGCGATAAGACATCAGCATGTCGCTTCCATGCCGGAGGGCCACCCATGCGTGAGGCATGGTCCGCAACAGGGATCCAAGACGTGCGATGCGTGTGCGAATGCCTCCTGAGGCAGAGGCGATGGGATGCCCCTCCAGCCCGTCAAAACGGTAGCATGACAAGCACAGGCGGCCGGATTGCCCGTAAAATTCCATCTCATGGCTCTCGGCTGTGTCTGCAGAAAACACCGCAGAAATCAAAATGCCGCTTGTCATACGGACCGTCACGGTCGCTGTTTCATCATCCCATCGAGCGGCTCGTGACAAGACGAAAACTTCCTCGACCTCGCTGTCGAGCAAGAATCGCCACAGGTCAATGTGGTGTATCGCCATGTCCAGCAGCACGCCTCCACCCAAGGCGCGGTGTCGGCGCCAGTCGGGAATGCGGCTATTCTGATAGACGCTGTTCGTAAAGACGCTCCGGACCATCGATAGGCTTCCCAAAGCGCTCTTCTGGAGGGCGACACGCGCTTGCCGCACCAGGCGATGCCATCGGAGATTAAATCCGACCATGACCGTGGCGGATGTCTGCGCGGCTCGTTCGACGAGGGCATCACACTCGCCGAGATTCAGAGCCAAGGGTTTTTCTATGAACACGTGCTTGCCTGCCTCAAACGCGGCCATTGCGATGTCGGCATGGTACTGCGGGGGCACGCATACGGCCACGGCGTGAAGGCCCGGGTGCGCGAGTAGGGCGCGTGCCGTCCGATATCGATGCGGAATGCCGAATCGATCCGCCGTTCGGTCAACTTGGGCTTCGTCGCAGTCCGCCACCGCCGCAATGTCAACGTCTGCGAGTCCGGCAAGCGCCGGCAAATGCCAGTTCTGTGTCACCCACCCACAGCCGATCATTCCGAGCGCGAGACGATTTGTGGGAGCAATCATGCCATGCCACTACACAGAGCCGGCATCCGACTCCCAAGAATCATACGATGCCGGCTGCGGACGCTCTGTTTGTGTGATCAGACGGATCCCCGGCCGCCGCATACTTTACCGCGTATCTTGCGATAGGCCACCGACTCAGAAGAAGCGTCTTGCGCTGACTGCCGGGCTTCCTCATGATAATCGGCATCACTGTTGATGTCCCAAAGATTGTGCCGCTCTCCCGATACGATGTTACGGACCGCAAGAATGCCGGTGAGCATGGCATGGTCTTGATTGTCGTAACGATGCAATCCATTACGGCCGACGGTCTGAAAATTCTCCAAACCACCGACAAATTTTTTAATATGGCCGAGAGCCTCCCGATACGTCGCGTCATAGACCGGATAGGCTTTTGGAACGCGAAAGACGCACCCGTCCTCGACGTCGGCATAGCGGGCTAAGCCGATGCGATCGACTTCCCGTTTGGCGATCTCGATCAATTCAGAATCCGGTCTAGTCCATAATTGATCGCCTTCCTGACAGAAATATTCCAAGCCTAAACTTGACTTGGTGGGATCCGGCACCATGTCCGGACTCCAATTCTTAAAATTTTGAATCCGCCCGACTTTCACCGACGGGTCATGAATGTAAATCCAATTGTCGGGAAAGAGCGAAGGACGATTCACAATCAGGCAGACGGTGAGGAAGTCTCGATAGCGGAGTTGTTTTGCCGCCCCTTGAACGTCGGGGGGGGCTGGAGGATCGAGCTTCTGGATCGCTTCGGTTACCGGCATACTGGATATGATATGGGCCGCGCGCAGCTTTTCAGTCCTGTGGTCCGACGCAATGATCACATGGCGAATCGCAGACGCATCTCTGCCCATGCCGATCACTTCGGTGTTCAATCGCACTTCTCCTCCATGGTCTTCGATGTATTGCTTGACGGCGTTCCACATCATGCCGGGACCCAGGCGGGGATAGGAAAATTCCTCAATGAGCGAGCGAACATTGCCTCTTCCCTTCCCCAACATCCGCAGTAATGCCGTCCGCATGGAGAGATTTTTAATTCGTTGAGCAGCCCATTCCGCCTTAAGCTCCGAGCAGGGAATGCCCCAGACCTTCTCCGTATAAGTCTTAAAAAAGGTTCGAAACAGCCGCCGGCCGAATCGGTTGGTGACAAAATGTTCGAAGCTCTCCATGGGCTTGTGAGGAAAGAAACGCCACCGGAGGTAGCTTAAAACAATAAAGGTCATTTCCGGAAGGCCAAGATGCTTGAGGACATTCAAAGGCTGCAAGGGGTAGTGGAAAAACCGTCCACGGTAGTAGATGCGGGAAAGTCGTGGACGGCGCAAAAACTCCTCACCCAGGATTTCAGTCCAGATCCGTTGAACCGTATCGGATTTGGTAAAGAACCGATGCCCGCCCATGTCAAAACGAAATCCCTTATACGATTCCGTCCGGGCTATGCCGCCGACCAGACCGGACTTCTCCAGCACAATCGGCCGGACGCCGGCTTGCACCAATTGGTAGGCGGCGGTTAACCCTGCCGGTCCTCCCCCGATAATAATGATGGGGTCAATCATGACTTTCGGCATCTCTCGGGTTTAATCAACAGTGAGGCGGCAGCATGGAAACGGTTTTGGTTCTCAATATCATTGAGCCGGCGATCCTACACGAGTCACACCCGAATATTCAATCCTAATGTATGGATGGTGTTTGACGTACGATGAATCGTAGTCCCGGCAAAGAAGGTTTGGCGGCTCGCTCCGGATGACGATTAACCGACGGCATCGCTTGCACTGGATCGCAGGCCGTTTCGATGGCACCGCACAATCAAATCGTCCGCATTCGCAGCGCATCTCATGGGATAATTCAGACTTTGCGTCCGCCATGGTTCGCGAGCTAAAAAGTCCACCTCGCGCCGGCTTGGACCATCAACGGCAGACCGGCGTAGATACCGCGCGATCGATCCACGATAAAGAGCTGATCCAAGAGATTTTTCCCTGTCACAAAGAAGATGGTCTTAATGGATTCCACATATTGGTTCGCCGCCGCATTCAGCACG
>DATFCE010000023.1:0-3008 GCA_035253365.1 Nitrospiraceae bacterium | reverse complement strand
AGCCTTATATAGTTAGACATCCTTAGGCCCATCGCCTAATCGCCAATGCCGGCGCGGCAATCAATGAAGAAAATCACTTGACAAAAAATCCACCCCGCGATACATACAAAAGGTCTTTGGGCGGTTCCACATCGTGGCATTCAGGTTTTCCAACCCCCATCTAGGTAATGATTTCGATCCATTCTACGTTCAAGAGCCGTCCCGCTCGCTACCACGCGGATGATTCCCCGATGGTCGGATGTTCCGGTTCTCCTTCTTCCGCAGAGGAGTTACCGAGCCATACGTCTGCCGTGTCGGGGCCTCTCAAAGTTCGCATGGCCGCGACGGAGGCGGAAAAGGAAGAGATCTACCGCCTTCGCTATCAGGTGTACATCGAAGAGATGGACGGCGAGCGCCGGCATGTGGAAGCCGATGTTGTCGCACGCCGGCTTCGCGATGAGTGGGATGATCGCGCCCATCACTTCTACATTCGGGAAGACGATGTGATGGTGGCCTGTGCGCGGGTGGTGCTGAGGCGCGATGGGCCGCTGGAATGCGAGGAAGAGTTTGACCTAAATGCCTTCTCTCCGGCGTTTCCGCACCGTGTCTGCATGACCTCGCGCTTGTGCGTGCATCCCTGTATCCGAGGCAGTCACCTGCTGAAGCAGTTGACGTGTGCCATGTATGAATTTTTATGCGATCAAGAGATGCAGTTCAATTTTATCGATTGTCACTCGCGGCTGTTGCCGCTGTATTCCCGGTTGGGATTTCGGACGTATCGCCCCGGCTTTAATCATTCCAAATATATGTATGTGATACCTATGGTACTTATCGTCAATGATGTGGAGCATCTGGAGCAGGTTAAATCGCCGTTTGCGCCCATCGGGCGGAGGTTTTCCCATTCCGCTGCAGGCCGGAACCTGCTGTTCTCCAAGTTTCCCGAGTCGATTCCAGTGCGGCGGAACTCTCATCGAACAATTGTCGATTCCCGGGACGTTCAATTGGAGCGCCTGCTGAATCCGGTCGAGCCGGCGGAGCGGTGCGAAATAGTGGAGGGATTGACGCTGGATGATGTGCGGCTTTTGGCCTCGCTCGGCCATATCATTCCATGCAAGGCCGGGAGCGCCGTGCTGCGGGAGGGCGATCCAGGGCGTGAGATCTTCCTCATTCTCGATGGAGGCTTTGAAATTCGCGGGGAGATCCGCTCGTCCGCACAAGGAAGGATTTCTATCAGTAAAATCCTGCCTGCCGGAAATGTCTTCGGCGAGATTCGGTTCTTGACCGAAGGGATTCGATACGCCTCCGTCGTGGCCATCGAGGACTCCACCGTCCTGATTCTCAATGCCAAGGCGATGGACCGACTCGTCAGCACCGCTCCGAAGATGGCCGCAAAAGTGTTTCGGAATATTGCACGCATTGTCGCCACCCGGCTGTATCACTCCGTCGGCGCGGCTGAAAGCGAGTCCGGCGACTAGCCCGCAATCGGGAAAACGGCATGGACATTCACGCGCCTCATGACAGTTGACAAGCGCCGTCAGACGCTTGGTCGCATTCCCCACACGTTTTGCCGCCCGCTTCTCCCTCACCACAATAGTCCGAATTACCTTGGTACTTATCTTTGCCGGACCGGCCGCACATGAGCGCTGCGTGGAGCTACAGCGCGGCCTTTTCCCGTAATCTCGGCTTGCTTACGCCTGCGGAGCAGGAACGGGTACGCGGAAGGTGTGTCGCCATCGCGGGTTTGGGCGGGGTCGGCGGCGTCCATCTCATCACGCTTGCTCGGCTTGGCGTCGGCGCGTTTCATTTGGCCGATTTCGATCACTTTGATGTTCCGAATTTCAACCGCCAGTATGGTGCGATGGTTCAGACTATCGGCCAAAACAAACTCGAGGTAATCGCCGAAGCGGCGCGGCAGATCAACCCCGAAGTGAAACTGACCCTCTTCCGTGAAGGGCTCACGCCCCAGAATTGCGAGCGGTTCGCCACCGGGGCCGATGTCATTCTCGACGGCATTGATTTTTTTGCCATCGATGCGCGCCGCCTGCTGTTTCGGACGGCGCAACAACACGGCCTCTATGCGCTGACGTCGGGACCGCTGGGATTCGGCGCGACGTTACACACGTTTTCTCCAACCGGCATGAGCTTTGAGCGTTATTTCGATTTCCATGATGTGATGGACAACCTTGACCAGCTCATCGCCTTCATGGTGGGATTGGCTCCGCAAAGCCTTCATTTGAAATACCTCGATCTCGCCCGTGTGGATGTCTCGGCGCGAACCGGTCCCTCATCGGGTATCGCCTGCCAGCTCTGCAGCGCGCTGATCGGCGCGGAAGCGGTGAAGATCCTCCTCGATCAGAAACCGGCTCGTGTCGCTCCGTGGTATTTTCAGTTCGATCCCTATCTGCAGCGGTACGTCCGCGGATATCTGTGGCTTGGCAACCGCCATCCGAAACAGAGGCTGAAACGGTGGCTGCTGAAGCGATCGCTGCTGAAAAAGAATCCGTCCATCGTCTAATCGAGAAAATGAAAAGGAGTGCGTATGGATGAAGCTTCAGCAAGCACTCACGATCAGGCCGGACTGAGGCGACTCATCGAGGCGGCTATTCGCGCCCCGTCCGGCGACAATTGCCAACCCTGGTCTTTTCAGATCGAGGGACCAAGACGAATCGTGATTCGTACGGTGCCGGAGCGCGCCAAGAGCTTCTTCGATTACAAATCATGCGCGACGTTTCTCTCAATGGGTGCGGTGATTGAGAATATGCGCATTCAGGCGGCAAGCGAAGGTGGGAGCATCCGGGTGTCGTCTGAAAACGATGGGGAAGGGTGCCCTCGCGCGGTATCCGTGCAACTCGTGCCAGATACAAATGATCGTGTCTCACCCGATCGCGTGGAGGCAATGTTCCAACGAACCGTCAATCGACGCCCCTTCCTGCCCCGGCCGGTGCCGGCATCCACACTCGCTCAGCTCACGGCGGATCCAGTGGCACAAACACGTGTCCGCATGATCACCGAGCGAAGCGAAATAGGCG
>DATFCE010000022.1:0-9742 GCA_035253365.1 Nitrospiraceae bacterium | reverse complement strand
CAGCTATCCGTTTAATGAGCAAGTGACCGCCACCCTGTTCGTCATCAACGGATACGCCCACTTGTCCCATCCCAACAACCTTCCGAGCTACGGCGGGCAGCTCGCCTATAAGGCGACGCCGCGCTGGACGTTGAAAGAGACGCTCTATTACGGCCCGGACCAGTCCAACACCTCGTTGGAATTTTGGCGCTTTTTCTCCGACAGCATTGTGGAACGGAAAGGGGAGAAGGTCACGGTCGTCTTCGAATATCAAATCGGCACGGAAAATGTCGCCGTGCCGGGCAGCCCGCGCGCCTTTTGGACCGCCGCGCAATTGCCCGTTCACTGGGTCGTGAGCGGCCCGTGGAGCGCGACAGTACGTCCGGAGTTTTACTGGGACCGCAACGGGCGGCTGACCGGCTTCGAGCAATTCATTAAAGCCATTACGACGACGATCGAGTACCGGATTCCGTACAAGTGGACGAACACCATGGCGCGGCTCGAATACCGGTACGATGAATCCCGAGGCCCCGGCGGCGGATTCTTCAAAAACGGGGAGGTGCGGCCCGGCGTGATCGGACTGACGCCCGCGCAACATTTGTTGATTTTCGCCCTCATCTGGACCTTCGATTCGCCCTAGCGGAAGATCGCGCGCCGCTTTACATTAGGAACTCTCTATGAATGACGTGCTGCTGGCCTTAATCATCTTCGGTGTGGCGTACCTTGCGATCGTCACTGAACGGATTCACAAGACGATCGTGTCGTTGGCCGGCGCCGCGCTGATGATCAGCCTGGGCGTCGTGTCGCAGGAGGAAGCGTTTTATTCACATGAATACGGGGTCGATTACAACGTGATCTTCCTCTTGATCGGGATGATGGTCATTATCAATATCACCCGCAAAACCGGATTGTTCGAAGTGCTCGCTATTTGGGCCGCCAAGCGCGCGAAAGCCCGGCCGTTTCGCATGATGGTCCTGTTGTCCGTCATTACGGCGATCTTATCAGCCATGCTGGATAATGTGACGACCGTCTTGTTGATGGCGCCCGTCACCCTGGACATCACAAAACGATTGGAGCTGCAACCGGTGCCGTTTCTCGTCGCGGAAGCGCTTGCCTCCAACATCGGCGGCACGGCGACTCTGGTCGGCGATCCTCCGAACATCATGATCGCCAGCAAGGCGGATTTGGGATACATGGATTTTTTGGTGATGCTCGGTCCTGTGGTCATTGTCATTATGCTGGCCTTCCTCGGAGGGCTGTGGCTCGTGGCCGGCCGTTCCCTGAAAGTCTCGACGCATCTCCAGCAGGCCGTGCTGGCGCTCAAGGAGCGTGACGTGATCAAGGATCGGCGGTTTTTCCTGCAATGCCTGGGATTGCTGGGGTTGACGACCCTCGGATTTTGCTTCCACGGTTTTCTCCACCTGGAGCCGGCCACCGTCGCCTTGCTCGGGGCGAGCCTGTTTATGCTGGTGGGACATGGCCATGGGAAGGCGCGGGGAGAGGAAGAGTTGGACTATCTGACGGAGGTGGAATGGAAGACGATCTTCTTTTTCATCGGCTTGTTCATTCTGGTCGGCGGCCTTGTCAAAGTGGGTGCGATCCGGTACCTGGCCGACCAACTGGTTCAGCTGACAGCAGGCAAAGTCGCGGAAACGACCATGACCATTCTCTGGGGCTCTGCGGTGCTATCGGCCGTGGTCGACAACATTCCGTACGTCGCCGCGATGAACCCGTTGATCGTGGATCTGGCTCGGTCGCTTCATCCGGAGATTGCCGACTATACGACCTTGGTTCATCAGCCCGATATTATTCCCTTGTGGTGGGCGCTTGCGCTCGGCGCCTGTCTCGGCGGCAACGGCACGCTGATCGGCGCGACGGCCAATGTGGTGATTGTGGATATCGCCCGCCGAGCCGGGCATACGATTAGTTTCGCACGATTTATGGCGTTTGGATTGCCGGTGATGATCGGCTCGATCGTGATCAGTACTGTGTACCTCTGGCTGCGATTCTTTCTCTAGCGGTCGAAAAGCAGGCTTAGTATCGCTTCATTCCACCCGGCGGGGCCGATGCCGGGGGCACGGATCAAATTGGGCAGCTTTACTTCGGGCTCATAGGAGCCGTCAGGCCGCTGCACGAGGATAGGTTGATCGACCGCTTCGAGCATCGGCAGATCATTGAGACTGTCGCCCAGGCCGATCGTGCGCGGCATAGCCGCGTGGCCGGATTGTCGCCGGAAGCAGTCGATGACATATCGGCAGGCTTGCCCTTTATCCGTATGTCCAAGCAAATGATAAAAGCGGCCGCCCCGCGTGCAGGTTAACCCGCGCGCGTCGGCTACATGATGAATCTCCTCGGCCGCGGATGACCCTTCGATCACGAACGGCTCGTCATATTCCCGTTGCTTCGCCAAGACCGCTTCGGCCCGGGATAATCCTGTTCGTTGGCTCACCTCCTCGGCCGACATATCACCGAATCCCCTGATCCGGCACTGCAGCGTGTGCGCGATTTCTTTCAATCCCGACCGGAGCTTCGCGTAGGGCGCACCGAACTCCACGACTTGATACGGCCCCCGAAGGACCGTGCCGTTCAACGGAAACGAGAAGAATCCCGTGGGCACGAACACCGCGCCGCCGTTCTCGACGATAAACGGGTCGTGGTGATCGAGTTGATCCCGGATCGGCTCCATCTCCGCCCGGGTCTTGCTTGAGGCCAGGACCAACGGCACGCCTCTCGTTTTGATCAGCGCCAAAGCTTCGACTGCAGGCTCGTAGGAGTAGGTAGTAACATCCAGGAGCGTGCCGTCCAGATCGCTCAGGATCAGGACATGAGCGGCGGTTTCTTCCATGTCCGCACCATACTGGAACGGTCACAGGTACGCAACCAAGCGCGAAAGCGGGTTTGACTTCATGCCTGAATTGAGGGCAAATAGCGCGGGGCAAATGATCAGTGCCGCCGGCACGGATGCGTGCGCGAGGATCGGATTCTCGATGTGGCGAATACAACTCAATGCCGTGCTTGCCAGCGTCGTGGTGACGCTGGGATTCTGGCTCATGTGGGGGCAATTCCCGATTGTCTTTACGGTCATACTGAGTCTGGTTGTGGCCGGATTTCTGATCTGGCAGTGCCGGACCGTCGTAGCCGTGTGGGCATGGGCGACGCTGGTTCTGGGCCTCGAAAGCTTGGCATGGCCGATCATCACCATGGTGCAGGTTCGGATGGCTGGAGGCGAGCCCACCGAGGAGCAGATGGGGCTCATCCTCACGGCCATGCTCTTCGGCCTCTTTTCGGCGATCTTCTGGATGACCTTTGCCTACGGCATTTTCAAATGGATGAGAAAAAAGTCCGAGGAGGAGGCGGCGCTGGTGAAGTCGGCTTCGCTTGCCAAAAAGAGAGGAACCCGGAATGGTTAGATCATGGCGATAGGATCGACATCGATTTCGTACTTGAGGTCCGCACGCCCACGAACACGTTCTAAGTCATCCAATGTCAACCGCACGGTTGTTCGAGCTGCTTCGGCACAGGGGGATTTCACCAGCAACTGCCACCGGTATCGACCGCGAAGCCGAGCCATGGCCGATGGAACAGGGCCGAGCACGACGACCTCGGAGCCACCGTCCCTGGCGCCTGCCACGGAGGCCGGAACGGTCTGAGTTGCGACTCGCCTCAATTGCGACGCCCATTGCTCGGCGGCGTGCCTCACGCGATCTTCATGCCGGCCGGTGACGCGCAGGCTGATCAAATGGGCATATGGCGGATAGGCCAACAGCCGGCGAAAAGACGACTCCTGCTCATAAAATATCGCCGGAGTATGCTCCGCCACCGCCGCAATCGCATGATGGGTGGGAAGGTAGGTTTGGAGTACGACCTGTCCCGCTGTTTCACCCGACGCCATCATCACCGCATCCATCAACGTGTGAAATGTGCGTTCGCCCGCTCTGAAATCCGGCAAATGGAGACCAGCGTCCGCATGAATTAGTCCGACGAACCCAGCCGGTGGAAGGGAATCGCCTTGAAAAAGCATTTGCGTGCCGATGAGGATGTCGATCTCGCCTGAGACGACCCGCCGGCGCGTGGCCTCGATCTGGGATCGCGACATATCTCGGTCCAGCCGTCCGGTTGCGGCGTGAGGAAATAGGCGGCGGATAAGCGCCTCGGCGTGTTCCGTTCCTGCCCCAACGGGTTCCAACTTGGCTGCGAGGCAGGAAGGGCAGGCATCAGGCAGTGGCAGCGACGTCCCGCAATAGTGACAGGTCAGCCGGCCGGCCTGCTTATAAAACGTCAAGGCAATACTGCATCGGGAACATTGCAGGGACGTGCCGCAGTCCCGGCACCAGAGCGCGGAGGCAAAGCCTTTTCGGTTCAGGAACAGAACGACCCTGGATTGCGCATCAAGCGCAGCCTGAATACCTTCGAGCATCGGCTGTGACAAGATCGTGTCATGGGGTTCGTACCTGAGATCGACAAGGCGAATGTTGGGCCGCGGTATGCGCGGTGATCCGAACCAGCCTTCCCGATGATTAGAAGTCATTAGTGCCTCGTCCCCCCTCTCACCATGACCGGAGAGCGTCTCAAGCGAGGGATGCGGCGAGATGAGCAGGAGTACCGCTTGGTGCTGTTGCGCGCGTAGGGCGGCGACTTCGCGAACATGATATCGCGGCTCGGCTTCTTCCTTGAGCGACGGATCATGTTCGTCTTCGATACAGATCAATCCCACTGAGGCGAGCGGACAGAAAATCGCCGACCGCGTGCCGACGATCAGCCCCACCAATCCTTGGCGTATACGGGACCACAAGCCTGCCCGAACGGTCGGAGAGAGACCGCCGTGAAACAGCTCGACTTGTTCCACTCCGTATGACTTGAATCGGGCAACCAGTGCTTCGGCTCGCGCGATTTCCGGCGTGATGATCAACACCGTTCGCTTCTGCCGGAACGTCCATTCAACGGCGTGCATGAGATGATCCCAGCATTGATGCGCGGAGGTCTGCCACACGGCACATGCGTGCCGACCCTCAGCTATCGCTGCGCGAATGGTCCGCATTTCTTCGGGCACCGGAATCGCGGCATGATCGGATGGCTCGCTGAGCGAGAGGGCCGGCCGGCAAACAGCCGGCGGCGCATGCGAAACATCGTTGTGCCGGGCGCGGTCGATTGAATCAGGCTCGTCGATGAGCTGTACCAATCCCTTTCGTGTCAATGCGGAGAGCGTCGTTGCGAATGATCCCCGAAGCGCGTGTCGCAGGGCTGCACCGGACAATCCCTTTGACCGCCTGGCCAAACGCGACACGGCCATCCGGCCGTATGTCGACAGCCGCTCAAGCTGCTCGGGGCTATCGAGCAATGCGCGCCCTGAATCGGTCAATGTATATCGAACGCGTGTGCGTAGCGGGACCGGGGGAAGCATGAGCCGAAGGCACTGGCCCAAGGGAGCCAGATAGCGTTCGGAGATCATCCGGCTTAAGGTCAGTAAGTCTGGCGGAAGACTGCTTTCCGATGATTCGTCTAAGAGATCGATCACTTCTCGCAGCCGAGCAGTCGTGAGTCGATCCGGCCCCACATGATTCTGCGCGCGGTCGCTTATGAAATGAGTAGAGAGCGAGACGGCGATGCCTTGAAGGCGTATGGCTCCGAACGGGACCAGGACACGGCTGCCTATTTCTAATCGAGTCTGAAGGCGAGCGGGCACTTTATAGGTAAACGGCCGATTCAGGTGCCGTGGAATCACCACGTCTACAAAGATTGAGCGTATGCGGGAAGAAGATTTCGGTTGATCGACGGACGGTGAAGTCGTCTCGGACATGCGGCATTGTATCAATGCGGATGTGTGGTGACAATGAGAGGCAGGATATGAAGAGGGGCGCTGTTGAAGAGACTCTGAAGGATCGGAGATGCGATTATGGAGCGTCGCGCGGAATGCCGGTGTCCTGGAGCGCGTCGCGCTGAGGCGCGTCTCTGAGTGGCGTCTCGCTCGTGCGCGCGTCGTTCGATGGGTCCCGTGGCTTCATTTCACTTGGCGGCATTTCGATGACAGGGGGCGATGCGACCGTGGAGAGAACCGGTTGGGCAGACGTTTTCGCTGAAAGCTCCAGCTCGATGCGCCGGTTTTTCCGCCGTCCTTCTTCGGAGGCATTGCTGGATACCGGTCTTCTATCCGCGTACCCTTTGGCCGAGAGATTCGATGGATCAAGCCCTCTCTCCATGAAGTACCGGACGACGAGATTGGCGCGGGCTTCCGAAAGTTCTTGGTTGCTGGGGTATCGACTGAGGAGGTGCGGACCGATCGGCATACTATCTGTGTGGCCCTCCACTTGAATATGCTGATCCGGGAGGGTTTTTAAGATCTCGCTGATTTGCTTGAGGATCTTGAATCCGCTCGGCTTGACCGGCGCCTGCCCAGGCTCGTATTCGAGCTGCTCCACGAGGTCTCCCAGATTGATCTTAATCTTGTCGCCTTCTTGAGTGACGCTGACATCGCCTTTCGCTATCTCGGCAACCAAGGATTTGGTGAGTGTCCGATGAGCTTTGGTTTGCGAGGGGAATCGTGAATCGTCAGGCGAATCCATATGCGCGTGGACGGTCTCGTGCGATCCATGTTTGAAAAGGAACCGGTCTCCGACGGCAAACGGCGCCGTCGAACGCACGACAAGGCCGGTGGACGTCGAATCCTGCAGGGCCACTACCTTTACTTCTCCTACCGCTTGATCCGGTAGGCCCGTCCGTACCCGGAACACTTCCAATACATCTCCGAGGGCAAGCCCCTCGTCGCGTCCCCAATCGAGGTAAACCTGATGGTTCTGGGCGATCAGGGTCCGTTGGGGTTGCATTTCCACGATCATGCCGGGAACGTCGGGGAATACTCGACCGGGCGCGCCCGGTTCTTCGTCCGGCGGCGAGAATGGCATGATCCCGTTTCCAACCATGATCGGCCCATAGGAACGTTCGATCTTCGCCACGGCAAATTCGTGGCTGAGTTTGATGATCCGAACAATGCCCACCACGTTGGTGAGGTCGCCAAGGTACCGGCGATTGGCAGGATGAAATACTTTCTGAGCGCGTCGATACACGGAATAAAGTTGATCCGCGGCCACGTGATCGAGTTGGTTCATCCGCAAGTACACGATGTCGCCTTTACCGAGTAATGTTTTGTTATAGGGTGTTTTCGCGACGACTCCTTGCGTGTCGAGCGTGGGCTGAATAAATCCGGCCGAGAACTGAAGCGCGCCCTCTCCATAGGAGATATCAAACAGAGGGGCGCCGGCCGAAAATGATCCGGACGACCAACCTACGATCCCCGCCACGATCAAAGGCATCAGCCGTTGGTGTCTGTGCAGCATCAGCGCCCCCTTTAATGATCAGTAACATCAAAACCATAGCAAAGGATGAAGGTCTGTCAAGGCAAACACCGTGAACGTCGCTTCATTTGACATGCTCTTTTCGCGGGTGTTAGGGTCACCTTGTCACTGCTAATCGAGAGCTCATGGTGGGCGCTACGAAGATGAATGAGGCTCTGCTACAACCGTGAGAGACGATTCTTCCCAGAAAAGTCCGTGGGCTCGTGATGTGAAGCGTCGCATAGAGACGCAGATCCATCGCCGGAAGAAAGCGAAGGCGGTGCTGCCGTTAGAGGCTGAATGGAATGCCGATTCGGACCATCCGGCTCATTTGAAATTGTCTCCGGACCATATGGAAACCGGCAAAGGAGGTAACCGCCGCTCGCACTCGCCTTGAATGGCGGCAGTGTCTTCAGCCTGTGGACGGATCCTCGTACTTTCACGGCGCCTCTCCAAGTCATTCCATTGCCACCGATAGGGCTTTCGGTAAAAAAGCGGTTAGGTCCTTTGTTCGCTTGAATTTGCCCTAAAGGGCCGATTAAGATGCCAATTCCTCATTACAGTCAATGTGTTTTGCGTGAATGGACACAGATCCATGTAACCCTCGAAGGGTGCCGATACGTCTGAGGAGTTCCTGTGAGCGGCACTGAATTACTCGTCGAGTATCTTTCCCGGTACTTCCCGATTTTGTTGTTCATTGGCATCGCATTGGCGTTTGGCGTTGTCACGTTGGTGCTGAGCTACCTTGTTCAGCCGAAATATCCGGAAGCGGAAAAACTGAGTGCGTACGAATGCGGGAGTGAGCCGTTCTCCGATGCCCGGATGCCGTTCCCGGTTCGTTACTATATCTTCGCCATGCTGTTCGTGATTTTTGATATCGAAGTCATTTTTCTCTATCCGTGGGCCGTGGTGTTCAAACAGATCGGCTTGATCGGGTTGGTCGAAATGCTCATTTTTATCGCCCTGTTTGTAGTCGCGTACGTGTACGCATGGCGCAAGGGGGCGTTGGAGTGGGATTAACGAAGAAGTGTTGAGTGCCGAGTTATGAGCGAGAACATTCAAATTCATAACTCAACTCAAACTGGGGTGTGGCATGGGGCTCATACAAATCGGCGGCCATGATAAGAACGGCGACGTGGGAGTCATCACCACGTCATTAGAAAGAGCGGTGAACTGGGCGCGCAAAGGATCGTTGTGGCCGATGACGTTCGGACTGGCGTGCTGCGCCATTGAGATGATTGCGGCCGTCTCGTCCCGCTACGACATGGATCGATATGGCGCCGGCGTGTTTCGGGCCTCTCCTCGACAATCCGATTTGATGATTGTAGCCGGTACGGTGTGCCGGCGAATGGCGCCCGTGATCAGGAAAATCTACGATCAAATGCCGGAACCCAAGTACGTCATTGCGATGGGCTCATGCGCCACGTCCGGCAACATCTACGACAGCTACAGCGTGGTCCAAGGAGTGGACCGGTTTGTGCCGGTGGACATCTATGTGCCCGGCTGCCCGCCGACCCCTGAAGCTCTGTTCGATGGCGTGTTGAAGTTGCAAGAACGCATCATGCAGAAGCGAGTTTTCGTCAAACAGCCGGATGAAGTGAAAGAGCGCGTTAAGGTCTGAGAGTATTGTCGGAGCATTGCATGCATCCGTTGGCTGAGCGTGTCCAGCAAGAATATCCCAAGGCCTTTGTCCGCGCGGTCGAATGGCGGGGGGATGTGGCGGTGACGGTGACCCGTGAGTTTCTGCATGACGTGGCGCGATTTCTTCACGACGATCCCGAATTGGACTTCGACTACATCGTTCATGTCAGTTCGGTTGATTGGCCGGATGATGACGAGCGTTTCGAAGTGGTCTACGAATTCTATTCCATTCGCAGGCGGCATCGCGTGCGATTGAAAACGCGGGTTCCTGAATTGGATTGCGTGGTGGATTCGCTCACGGATATCTGGAAGGGCGCGGATTTCATGGAGCGCGAAGTCTTCGACATGATGGGAATTCGATTCCGCAATCATCCGGATCTCCGCCGGATCCTCATGCCGGACGATTATACGGAAGGTTACCCGCTCAGAAAAGATTTTCCCTTGCAGGGAAAAGGTTGGCGCGACACGTTCGAATTCTTGGACGAGAGGACGTCCTAACGTGAAGGAGACCGTAAACAAGCAGCCGTTGGAGGATCAACGGACGACGGTCTACAAAGTCGACCCGGAGCATCCGGAAAGCGCCACGCTGCCCACGCTCCGAACGGAGGAGCTGCTGCTCAACATGGGCCCTCAGCATCCCAGCACGCATGGCGTGCTGAAGGTGATCTTGGAGCTCGAGGGGGAGCGGCTGGTCAAATCCACCCCCGTCATGGGCTTTCTTCACCGCGGGGTCGAGAAACTGGCGGAGGATGGGACCTATCATCAGTTCATTCCGCACACCGATCGGTTGGATT
>DATFCE010000021.1:0-5415 GCA_035253365.1 Nitrospiraceae bacterium | reverse complement strand
GTGTTCGCAGGCACAATTTCTCTTCTTGTGGCGCCCGATCATGCCAAGGAGGAAGCCGCGCGGCCGGCGCTCGCTACGGCATCGGCCATGCGGCCGGGGGATTCTCCGACCGCAAAATCCGGCGACGACTGCCGAGAGGCTCAAACAAAGACGGCCATCCCGATACGTCCCTAACCCGACAGAGGAGGACCCCATGGAGACGATGAGAGAGCGCGCATTCGACACCGGGAGCGGAACATCGACCCTCTCGGCCACTGCGAATAAAGCCGACCACGCGGCCATGGCCGCCGGCGAAAAACTACAGGCCGCTGCCGACATGATCCGGGACAAAGCGCCGCACGAAGGCAAAATCGGCACCGCGGCCGGCGCCGTCGCGGAGCGTTTGGAAGGCGCGGGGACGTATTTGCAAGAGCAAGGTCTTTCCGGCGCCATAGAAGATGTAGGCACTCTAATCCGCCGTTACCCGGTTCAATCGCTTCTCCTTGGATTGAGCGTAGGGTATCTGTTAGCCCGTATGAAAACGAGGTGACTATGGCACTCCAGTCGCTACGTGATCCCACGACAGACACACAATCACAGACGAGCTTCGGGCTCAAATCCAGCTTTGCCGCCCTCGTCGAAGGGCTGATTCAAGACATCAAGCACCTAATCGCTCAGGAGATTCAACTCGCTAAGCATGAAGTTCAGCAGGAGTTAGGAAAAGCCCGAACGGCGGCGATCTCCATTGGAGCGGGCCTCGGGGCAGCCATCCTTGGAGGGCTGTTGCTTATTTTCATGCTGGTTCACCTCCTGCACGCGCTGACCGGACTTCCATTGTGGGCCTGCTATGGAATCGTGGGAGGTGTGTGTGTCGCCGCCGGTGTCTTCCTCATCCTCAAAGGAAAAAACACGGCTGCCGATATCCATGTGGTACCGCCGAAAACGGTTCAGACCATCAAGGAGAATGCGACATGGATCAAAGATCAGACTCAATCCGCCAGGACATGAGAGATATCGCCGAAACACGCGCCGCCATGACCGAGAAATTGGAGCAACTGGAAGAGCGCGTGCAGGATACCGTTCAGGACGCCAAGACGACCGTCCTTGATGTCGTCGACCATGTCAGGGACGCTGCGGACGCGTTCGTTGATCGGGCCGAAGAGTTTGTTGAGCATACCAAGCAAACGTTCGACCCGACCTATCAGGTGAGTCGCCACCCCTGGATGATGTTGGGAGGGGCGATTATTGCGGGCTATGTGCTCGGTACGCTGGAACAGAGAAGCTCGTCGGGCCGGCCGGTCCAACGGCGTCTTCCCTATCGTGAGTTCGAATCGCAGACAAGTAACCCCTCGCGCCAGGAGTGGGAAGGACCGAATGTCTGGGATGGAATCGTCAGTGAGGTCAAAAACGAAATCGAGCATACGAAGGGAGCTTTGCTGGAAGTCGGGAAGACCTTCGTCCATGACTTTTTCCAGGAGGTATTGCCTGCGTTACTTGCCCCCTTACGGGAAGGTCGGAGGGATGAACCGGGGCGCTCCCGATCCTATGGAGATACGAAAGAGAACGGATCCAGCTTTTCGCGTCGCAATATCTGATTTGGCCCGGCGGCGTCTTCATGTTCATCAAGCCCCAGGCGGTGCAGGCATTCGGCTTGCGCGTTGAGGCTCATGGAACGACTGCTGGACGAACTGGTTCGCCAAATCGCCGTGCTGGCGCCGAAGGTCGGGATGGCCATTCTGGTCTTTCTCTGCTTTTGGTTTGCCAGCCTGCTCCTCCGGCGATTCATTCTCCGCCTGAGTCAAGCCACTGACTTCAATACACGCTATGTCCTCCGGCTCGCGGGTCGCACCGCGTCGGTCGCGCTCGTGATATTCGGAGCGGTCTCCGCACTGGGAACGGTCGGCATCAACGTGTCGGCCTTGGTGGCAGGGCTCGGCCTCACCGGCTTTGCACTGGGATTTGCCCTCAAAGACGTGTTGTCGAATTTTATGGCCGGCGTCCTGATCCTGCTCTACCGTCCGTTTCAGCTGAATGACTATATTTCGGTGGCGGGACTGGAAGGAACGGTGACCGAAATCGACCTGCGCTATACCACGCTACAGAAAGAGGGGCAGAAATTCCTCATTCCCAATTCGATTTTGTTTACCAACAGCATCGGCCTCATTGGGGAGAAGGGGTACAGGGGGTAAAGGCCTAGTGGGGTACCCCTTTTTACCCCTTACCTCTACTAGAGCGTCTGCGTCTTGGAATCGGGTGGCCGCTTGCCTGCCGATTCCAGTAATTCCCGGGAGACCAGAATCGGCGCCTTAAAATGAACCGCGAGCGCGATGGAATCCGAGGACCGGCTATCAAACACCTTGGTCGTATCTTTCATCACCACCGTCAATGCCCCTGAGAAGACGCCGTCTTTTAACGTGATCACGGTCTGGGTGACCTTTCCCCCAAATGAATCCAAGATCGTACGCATGAGATCGTGCGACAGCGGCCGGTTGAGCTTCTGACCGGTCAATGCAGCCTGAATTGATCCCGCCACCGTGGCATCGACAAAAATAGGAATAATCCGATCCTCCGCTTTCAAGAGCACCACCGGACCATGCTCGGAAAGTCGAACATCGATATGTTGAATTCGGACTTGATTGCCTTGCGGTTCGCCTTCGGCGTGGGACCACGTTACCGATTGGACAAGACCGAGCCCCACAATGCAGACAACCCTTAGTGCCTTTCCGTAATGCATGCTACCCTCCTTCGACGGTTGAGACCTGAAGACGGCCTCGCTAGTCACCTCTGATGAAGGGATTGTATTCCCGTTCAAATCCGATCTCCGTCTCAGGTCCATGACCGGTAATCACACGCGTATCTTCCGGCAAGGTATACAGCCGTTCCCGAATTGACCGCTCAATCGCCCCAAAGTCCCCGCCCCACAGATCAGTCCTTCCGATTCCGCCCCGAAACAACGTATCTCCCGCCAGCAACAGCTTCTCGTGCTCGAATAAAAAACACATCGACCCCGGGGAATGTCCGGGTGTATGCAGGGCGACCCCGGCTTGCCCGCCGAGCACGATCTTTTCGTCATTCTGCAACCAGTAGTCGGGCGAGGGAACCGGGACATAAGGCACCCCGAACATCCGGCATTGGACTTCTAAAAGATCCCAGAGCGGTTGATCGGCGGCGTGAAGGCACAAGACGGCGCCCGTCGCGTGCTTGATCTCACCGGAGGCCAGAAAATGGTCGAAGTGCGCATGGGTATGCAGCACGCTGACGACCGTCAGGCCGAGGTCCTGAACCTGCTTGAGAATATGCTCATGTGCCCCCCCGGGGTCCACGACGATCGCCTGCTGGGTCACAGGGTCGCCGAGAATCGAACAATTGCACCCCAGCGGGGGGACGGAAAATGTTCTGCGGATCATTGCTGCCATAGGCTGCCTGCCTGTATTCTCTCATGCCGGTTTCGATCTCGCCACCCCTGAAAGGCTTCGATCTTCACCGTCTCCTTGGCGCCTGCGCCGTCCAGATTACTTCTGTCTCCAGAACCTCCCAGCTTGCCTCCCGGCGGCTCAAGAGGACTAAAAATCCGGCTCCGCTGCCATCCGTCCGGTAATTGCCGACGTAGACCATGGCCTGATCCTTCCAAACATTAAAGGCGACGCGGGAGAATTCTAGCTGAATCACGGATGCATCATATTGGATCAACCGAGCGGCGACGGCTATCGGCGCGAGTGACACCTCGCTGTCATCCGTCTCTTGATCCGACACCAGGCGATATCGCACGCCGAAGTGAAACCGGGGTTCGAGCCGGGCAGGGCGGCGGAGCTTGGTAAGGAAGTCGGTCAGGACAGCCGGCTGAAGGAGGCCGTTGAAATAGTCGTT
Source organism: Nitrospiraceae bacterium (assembly GCA_035253365.1). Classification (GTDB taxonomy): domain Bacteria; phylum Nitrospirota; class Nitrospiria; order Nitrospirales; family Nitrospiraceae; genus DATFCE01. The sequence goes on along the minus strand of DATFCE010000021.1, from coordinate 1,569 downwards.
CTCGGTGAAAAATCCCCGATCCAGTGGTTTTTCTTCTTCACCGAGCCGCGTGACGGTCACCCGATTAATTTTCAAGAGCGTCGTCTCGGAGGTCAGAAACTTCGACTGCACCACCCGGTCATAGATCGGATACTCTTCGAGCTGAACAAGATCCGGCGCATCGGGCGGCTGCGCATAGGCCGGACCCAGAAAATGTGTCGCTGCAAGACAGGCGACCACAATCCCCGCCCCCAGGCTTTCCCATGTTGCGCGCATGCTCCGAGAATAACCTTGCCGGTCGGATGGGTCAATCAGGCGATTGAAGGCGTAGAACCTTTACCGGCATTCGTTGGACCCCACATAGGGTACCACGGAGGGTATCATGAAGGGGAAATGGATTGTGCGCAACTGAAGCGAGACCGCTTGAGGTCGATCTATGGGCGATATCGACGAACAGCCAAGCCGATAAACAGCGTCATCGGCGGTAAGATGTTGTCATGACACAACGAGGAGGATTCCCGTCAATCTTCGGATAGCTTGACAGAGTCAAGCCAGACGCAGTCCGGCCAGATCGGGATTATCGAGCCGATTCTACCGCTCCCGGATGCTTTCCTTAGCGGACTTCAGGAGAGGACTCAAAAAGTACTCGATCGCTCGGCGTGTTCCCGTTTTGATCTCCACTGAGACAGCCATACCCGGAGAGAGATTCACCTGCTTGTCTTCCACTAGAATTGTGGATCGCGCCATACTGACACGGACGGCATAGATCAAGCCAGCTTTCTCCTGTGGGATGGCATCATCGGAAACACTGGTAACTCTGCCTTCAATCGTGCCGTACAGCGTGAATGGAAAGGTTTCGACTTTAATTTCGGCCGTCTGACCGGCCTTTACGAAGCCGACGTCCTTGTTCTCCACCCACGCTGCAACATCGAGCGCCGATCCGCGTGGCACGAGCATCATGAGTTGCTGTGCCGGTGTCACGACGCCTCCGACGGTATGGATGGCTAATTGCTGGACCACTCCATCGATCGGCGCCACGAGCTTTTGAAATTCCGTACGCTGTCCTGCCTTAATGACCTCTTGCTCCAGCGAGGCCGCCTTCGTTTCCGCTGCAGATAATTCGGCCTGGCGCGCTTGTTGGAACTCTGAAATCAATGCGCGATAGTTCTTTTCTGCTTCAGCCAGGGCCGCCCGATCCTGAATCAGTTTCTGTTTCTGTCCTGCCAGCTCTTGAGCCTTATCAATGCGCTGCTGCTCGAATTGTAAAAAATCCATTTTGGAGACGAACTGATCCTGCAGCAGCTTCTTGTACGCCTCGGCCCGCTCGGCTTCAATGGGAACAGTCGCCTCAAGTCGAGTAATATTTTCTTTCGTCACTTCCAGCGCCGCCTTACGTTGATCCACCAAGTGCCGCGCCGCGTCGACTCGCGCCTGGTACTCGGTTAGTTGGTCGCGCAACATTTGTTGCTGAAGCGTGACGAGCTGAGAGCTTGCGTCGGGCGGCGCCTCGAAGTTGAGCTGGCCAGCGATGAGCGCTCGGAGCCTCGCCGATTCAACCTTCGCGGAGCGGTATTCATTGGAATAGCGCTC
>DATFCE010000020.1:0-8488 GCA_035253365.1 Nitrospiraceae bacterium | reverse complement strand
CAAGTGACTGTGAGTGGGAAATGGTTCTGAGGCGGCTTAAACTATTCCGTATCTTTTTGGTCCATTCCTGCGTGTCGGGAGTCGTGGGCGGCTTCCGCAAATAGGTTTCCCAGACTTTGACCGCTTCGTCGGGAGCACCCTTCACCTCCAGCGCCACTCCAAGATTGTAGACGGCCACGGCCAAATCGGGTTGCACGCCCAGCGCCTGTTGGAATTCAGCAATCGCTTCATCTGTCCGCCCCATCTTCCACAAAAGATGTCCCAGATTATTATGCGCTTGCGCGTATCGAGCATCGATGCGGATGGCAGCGCGATACGAATCCGCCGCCCGATCTTGACGGCCGGTGTGCTCCCACGCGACGCCGGCATCGCTTAAGAGCGCCGCATCATGCGATCCACGTTCGAGCGCGGTCTGATAGTGTTCCAACGCTTCATCCCAACGTCCCAGCGCCGCATACGCTTGCCCCAAGTTCCTCGCCATCCATGCGGATTCGCTGTTCAGAGAAACGGCGGTTTCGTAGTGCTGGACGGCCAATCGCAGTAAATCGGCATCGTGCTGGAAGACGAGCGCAATCATATGGAGGAGATGTCCCGTCGCAAACGACCGGTGCGCTTCAGGTTCAAGGCCGGCCACGCCAGCCACCGCCGCGCGGTACGGAGAAGGACGTGCGACAAGAGATTTGGACTCCAGCCACCGGCGGATGACCGTCGCGGGGATGGAATAGCCGATGCCGGATTTCATCGAGACACTTCCGATCGCGGCCCCGCTGCGATCTTTGGCCCGCTCCAGATACGGCACGGTGGTGACAACCATACCGGCCACTTCACCCGAGTCGGTATCGACGAGCGGTCCTCCGCTGTTGCCGAAGTTTAAGATCCCGGTCGTCTGGACAAACCCGGCAATCTGATTGTTGGTTCTCGATCGGCCCTGCGCCACGCCGCTGACGGTCCCGGTTCCCACGGTCGCATGCAACGCAAACCCCATTTGCAGGATGTCGGTGATGCGCGGATAGCCGACCGCGATGACGTTGGCGCCTTCGGAAGGGAGGTCATGGGCGAGCGTTAAAATTTCGACATCCGTGTGCGCGACTTTGAGGGCCGCCAAATCCAAATCAGCATCGACGGCAATGATCTCCGGCGTGGAATGGATAAACTGGTTCTCCACGTACACGAAGAGACGAGAGCTTTCTTCAACCACATGAGCATTGGTAATGAGAAGGCCTTCATTGTTCACGAAAAATCCGCTGCCCATGGAGACGCTCTGAGTCGAATCGTTGATCGCCATGATAAGGACGGTGGCGGCCTTGGCGTGGCGGAAAAGATCTCCTCGTGGCGAAGCGTGAGCGGGACTGAGAAGGAGACAGGATATCAGCGAAGCGATCACCCAATGAAACATGTTGTCGGGATTGTAGCAAAACGTGTAATAATGGCAAGGTGCAAATCGTAAGTAAGTGTCCGACATCCGGTCAAATGAATTCTCGTTATAGTGAGTGTCCCCGTTTTTAAAGGATGGCATCATGACACAAACTGCCTGGATCTTTACTCTCATCGTCGGGCTCTATCTGAACAATTACACCGTGCCCCGGGCCTTCGGGGAAAGCGAGTCCGGCAAGCCCGTCCCTTCAAGCCCACCGGCCAAAGAGGCCATCACCAATGGCGGAGAGGCGCCGAAAGAGTCCCGTGAAGCGGACGACTCATCCAATAGATTGAATCTTTTGAAGCTGGAGCGTGACCTGCTACAAAGCAAAGTCGACGATCTTCAGCGTCAATTGGAGACCCTGCAGCAAGATCTGGCCGGCGGGAAAAAAGCATTGACTGATGTCTCCGCCCGCGTCGCGGCGCTTGAAAAGGAGAAAAACCAGATCGCGGCCGCACTGACCGAGGCAAAGGATCAAGCCAGGGATCAGGCGACGAAGCTCGCCGCGGAGCAGGTCAAGTCAGCCACGCTGAGGGAAGACAAGCAACGCTTGATGAACGGCACCACGACGGCGAAGGAAGAAATCGCTCGCTTGCAGAAACGGGCCGGAGAGTTGGAAACCGAAGCCGCCCGCGCCGATGATCTCGCCAAGCGATTAGGCGAACGCGATCAAGAAATCGAGCGGCTTCGAAAGGCAGCGGCCGACCGCGAGAGCTTGTCCAATAAAGTCGCCGCCTTGACGGATAAACTCGAACGCTCCAAACAACGCGTGACGGCGCTCACCGAAGAATTGGCGGCTCGCAGTGAAGAAGCCGCCCGGGCACGCCAAGAGCGGGACCAACTGGCGCTCGATACACGGCGGCAGCAGGATTCAGCCAAGGACGAGGGGGGCGAGTCCATGCCACTTCCGGCACGGGCCGAGCCTACGTTTTCGCTCGACCGCGACGCCATCGACAAGGGCGCGCGAGAGCGGGTCAAGCTCGAAGCCTCGCTCCACCATCCTGACGAGCGGCCGGTTTCGGATGAGTCGGTCAAAGCCGGGACCAATGGAGCCGAGGGAAAATCGGCCGCGAAAGAGCCTCCGGCGTCGCGCTTGACCGCCGCACACCACACGCTGTCCCGATCACTGGAAGCCGATATCGCCAAAGGCGATCTGATCATACAGAACGGCCGCGATCGGCTGACCATCATGATGGCCGATCGAGCGCTGTTTGAGCCCGGGATGGGTCAGATGAAACCGGACGGCGTGAAACTGCTGAAGAAAGTCAGCGAGGCCTTGAAGACCGTGTCCGACAAACACATCCGCATTGAACACCATCCGAACGAGCAGAACTCCACCGTACCCAAAGATCGCAGTTCCGGCGCTTGGGAATTATCCATGGCGCGCGCCGGCCGAATCGTTCAGCATCTGTTGGACGAAGGAGCCGTGGACCCGACGAATCTCGCCGTGGCGTCGATACCCGATGTGCGACAGGGCGCCGGCACCGCCGCGGAAGAGGGACGAAGCCTACGCCACACGGAGATCATTGTCTCTCTGAAGAATTGACGGTTTTGAGCCTCGTACTCTCATCGAGCGAGCCCGCATCGGGGTTGATCCCGCCATCCTACATGTCCCCATGATCATTATCGTGATGGGCACCTCCGGCTCGGGCAAATCTACGGTCGGAAAGCGCCTGGCCAACGTCCTGCGCTGGACGTTCGTGGACGCGGATGCGTATCATTCGCCGGCCAATATCGAAAAGATGGGGCATGGGATCCCATTGACCGATGAGGACCGTCTCCCATGGCTCATGGAATTACGGGGGCACGTCGGTCGCTGGCTGGAAGAGGGGAAAAACGTCGTCCTGGCGTGTTCGGCGCTCAAGGCGGCGTACCGCGATCTTCTCATGGCCGATCAAAAACAGATGCAGCTGGTCTATCTGAAAGGCAGTTATGAATTGTTCCGTGATCGCATGTTGCACAGGCAACACCATTACATGCCCGAAGAACTCCTACGAAGCCAATTCGAGATTTTAGAAGAGCCCGCCGACGCGCTCACCGTGGACGCCGAAGGGCCTCCCGAGGTCCTTGTGCAGAACATCCGTACCGGCTTGCAGATTTAGTAGACCACACCTTCGGACCCGTCTGTCCCTTGTACTGCTCGACTCGCGGGCGCTGCTTCTGTGATTCCATCCACAACCGGTGCAGTCCCTACATTTCAGGTGAAATCGACTGACATTATCCGGCGTGACCAAGGCGGTACTCTCATACAAGCAATGGAGCGAGAGGCACGAACCGATGAACGGAAACGCGTGGGCCTTCATCGTGTATGGCGGGGCGGTTCTGGTCATCGTGGCCGGCATGCTTGGGCTCTCGTACATCTTGGGCGAGCGGCACGATCGCAAGCCGGAGAGACGCGCAGAAGCCGGCATCGCCCGGCCATATGAATCAGGGATGAACCCGACCGGCTCGGCGCATTTACGCCTCTCGATCCAATACTATCTCATGGCCATGTTGTTCGTGATCTTCGATTTGGAGGCGGTGTTTCTCTATGCATGGGCGATCGCTGTCCCGGAGACGGGTTGGATGGGCTTCGCCGAGATGAGTCTTTTCGTCGGCATTCTCCTTGTGGCTCTCTTCTATCTGTGGAGAGTCGGCGCGCTGGACTGGGGAGCACAGTATCAACGGCATCAAACCCCCGTAGCCTCGCGGGAGAAGGATCAGGATGTTTTCGCGGCATAAGACCACTCCAGAGACGGCATCACCGGATCAACGGGAACCCGGTGCGCCGCCGCAGATGCGCGTTCCGACCGATCAGAACGGAACCCGCACCGCAAGCCGTCTTACCTTCAACCGGTCGCCGGACGAGGCCGTCCGCGAATCCGTCGTGATGGCCAAGCTTCAGGATTTGATCGCGTGGGGGCGCAAGAATTCGCTGTGGCCGCTGAATTTCGGCCTCTCCTGCTGCTACGTGGAGATGGCGACCAGCCTCACCAGCGTGTACGACATCGCGCGCTTCGGCGCCGAAGTCGTCCGGGGCACGCCGAGAGAGTCCGATGTACTCGTCGTTTCCGGCACCGTGTTCATCAAGGTCGCGCCGATCATCAAACGGCTCTACGAGCAGATGCTGGAGCCTCGTTGGGTTATCTCGATGGGCTCCTGCTCGAATTCCGGCGGCATGTACGACGTCTATTCGGTCGTGCAAGGGGTGGACACGTTTCTCCCCGTCGATGTGTACATGCCGGGCTGTCCTCCCCCGCCTCATGCGTTCATGGAGTGCCTGCTCTTGTTGCAACAGAAGGTCGGTCACGAGCGGCGGCCGTTGAGCTGGTGGTTCGGTCCTCAAGACGTGCAAGCGCCGATCGTCCCGTCGATGCGCGATCGGAAACGCGAAGAACGTCGCAAGCAAACGGAGTCTCGTCCGATCGATCGACTGCCGAGGACCGACCTGACGTGGCGTGACCGTTAGAGCCTTCCTGGAGAGACCATGCTGAATAATGAAGAAGGCGCGAGGCACCAGGCGATGGGCGATAGGTTATGAGCAAGAATGTAGGCCTTCTTACCCAGAGCGTGACCGAGACCGAGATTGTACCCATTATCGATGCGCTCCGGCGGCGGTTCGGCGCGAATCTGACGCCTCAATCGACGCGTGATGAGATGCCCACGGTCTGGGTCGCGAAAGATCAGATTCGCGAGGTGCTGCGCTATTTGAAAGCCGAGATCGAGAAACCATACCGCATGCTGTACGACATCAGCGCGATCGACGAGCGCGTCCACCAAGCCCGTCGCGATCAGCCCGCAAGCGACTTTACGGTGTTTTATCGGCTGCTGTCCACGGACCGCAACGCCGACCTTCGCGTGAAAGTGCCGTTGATCGGGAACGAGCCGTCGATTCCCACGATCACCGACCTGTGGCCCAACGCCAACTGGTATGAGCGCGAGCTGTGGGACATGTTCGGTATTCGCGTGGACGGCCATCCGCACCTTCGCCGGATTTTGATGCCGCCCACGTGGATCGGACATCCGCTCCGCAAAGAACATCCGGCCCGCGCGACGGAGATGGGACCGTTTCAATTACCGGAAGACAAGCAGGAAGCCGAGCAAGCGGCGCTGGAATTTCAACCGGAAGACTGGGGCATGGCGCGGTCGCGGGAGAACGAGGATTTTCTCTTCCTGAATCTGGGACCCGCGCACACCGGGACGCATGGCATCTTGCGCTTGGTCTGCCAGCTCGACGGCGAGGAAATCATCGACATCGTGCCCGACATCGGCTACCACCATCGGGCCGCCGAAAAGATGGCCGAACGCCAAACGTGGCACACCTTCATTCCTTACACGGATCGCGTCGATTATCTGCAAGGCGTCTTGAACGAGCTGGCCTACTGCTCGTCGGTAGAAAAGCTGGCCGGCATTGAGGTGCCCGACCGTGTGAAAGTCATTCGCGTGATGATGAGCGAATTGTTTCGGCTGGCCAGCCATTTGGTCTGGTACGGGACCTTCGCGCAGGATGTCGGCGCGCTGTCGCCGGTTTTTTACATGTTCACCGATCGGGAAAAGATCTTCAGCATCGTCGAGGCGATCTGCGGGGGCCGCATGCACCCGGAGTGGTTTCGTATCGGCGGCGTCGCGCAGGACCTCCCGGACGGATGGGACAAGCTCGTGCGCCAATTCCTCGATGACTTCCCGCCTCGGCTCAACGAGTATGACAAGCTCGTCATGCAGAATCCGATCTTCAAGAGCCGCACGGTAGGCATCGGGGCCTATACGTTGGAGGACGCTCTCGATTGGGGCGTCACTGGGCCGGGGCTGCGCGCGTGCGGGCTGGCGTGGGATCTCCGCAAGAAGCGGCCGTATTCCGGGTATGAGCAGTTCGAGTTCGACGTGCCGACCGCCGCCAACGGCGACTGCTACGACCGGGCCGTTGTGCGCGTCGAAGAGATGCGCCAATCACTGCGGATCATCGAACAGTGCTGGAAGAACATGCCGTCCGGTCCGTACAAGGCCCTTCATCCGTTGAGCACGCCGCCGTTGAAGGAGCGGACGATGCACGATATCGAAACGCTTATCACGCACTTTTTGAGCGTGAGCTGGGGTCCGGTCATGCCGCCCGGCGAAGCGGAAGTGCCGATTGAGGCCTCGAAAGGCAACAACAGCTACTACGTCATCAGCAACGGCAATTCGTCGCCCTATCGGGTGCGCATCCGGACGCCGTCGTTTCCGCACATCCAAATGGTGCCGTTCATTGCGCGAGGCCATCTGCTGTCGGACGTGCTGGCCATTTTGGGAAGCGTCGATTTCGTGCTGTCGGATGTCGATCGATGAGAAAACATTGAGTCCGTTTAGGCCGTTCATCCCGTGTATCCGTTCAAACCACGATACATGGATCGATGGACATAACGGACCAAACGGAACAACGGACAAACGCGATGCTGACTGATAGCGAACAACGAGAGATCGAGAAAGAGGTCCGGCACTATCCCGATAAACGGGCCGCGTGCATCGAAGCGTTGAAAATCGTTCAGCGGCATCATGGCTGGGTCTCCGACGATGATGTGAAGAATTTAGCCGGCGTCCTCGGCATGACGGCGGACGAACTGGACGGGGTCGCCACCTTTTACAATCTGGTCTTCCGCAAGCCGGTGGGCCGCCATGTGATCCTGCTGTGCGACAGCATCAGTTGCTGGATCATGGGATACGAAGAGGTGCGCCGGCATCTCTCTGACAGGCTGGGAATTCGCATGGGCGAGACCACGCCTGACGATCGCTTCACGCTTCTGCCGGTCGTCTGTTTAGGGGCGTGTCATCGCGCGCCGGCGATGATGGTGGATGAGGATCTTCACGAGAACCTCACGCCGGAGCGGATAGATCAAGCGTTAGACACCTACCGGTAAAAGTAAAAAGGCAAAAGTAAAAAGGTAAATGTGAAGATACATCCGTTTTGACTTTTAACTTTTTACTTGTTACTTGCGCATGGAACGACCGCTGACTCAGAACATCCGGTCGAATGCCGAGCCGTTGAACCTCGCCGAGTACGAAAAAGCCGGCGGCTATGAGTCCGTTCGGGTCGCGCTGCGACAGTTCAGCCCGCAAGCGGTGCAAAAACTCGTCTCGGACAGCACCTTGCGCGGGCGCGGAGGCGCTGGGTTTCCCACGGGACAGAAATGGAGCTTTGTGCCGATGGGGCCGGAGGCGCCGCGGCCGAAGTATCTGGTCGTCAATGCCGACGAAATGGAACCCGGGACGTTCAAAGATCGCATCCTTTTGGAAGGCGATCCGCACCAGATGATCGAAAGCATGATCGTCGCGGCCTATGCTATCGACGCGGACACGGGCTACATCTTTCTCCGGTGGGAATATACGCTCGCGGCCGCGCGGCTACGGAAGGCCATCGCCGAAGCGCGAGCACATGGGTACCTGGGCCGAAATATCCTCGGATCGGACTTCAGCTTCGAAGCCCATCTCCACACCAGCGCCGGGCGCTATATCTGCGGCGAGGAGACGGCGCTGCTGAATTCACTGGAAGGCAAGCGGGCGATTCCTCGCGCGAAGCCGCCGTACCCGCAAGTGTCGGGACTCTGGGGGAAGCCGACGATCGTGCAAAATGTCGAGACGCTCTACAACGTGCCGCACATCGTGACGCATGGCGCCGACTGGTATCGGCGGCTCAGTCGCGGGAAGGATGGCGGGACCAAACTCTATGGTGTGAGCGGCAAGGTGAATCAGCCGGGAGCGTGGGAATTGCCGATGGGAACGCCGATCCGGGAGATCCTGGAGCAGCATGCGGGCGGCATGCGCGAGGGAGTTCGATTCCGAGCCCTCATCCCCGGCGGCGCATCGACGGCCTTTTTGCTCGATCAGCACCTCGATCTGCCGATGGATTTTACGTCGCTCCCCGAGGCGGGCAGCCGGATGGGCACCGGCACGATGATCATCATGGATGACGCCACCTGCCCGGTGGGTTTGTTAGCGAACCTCGAGCACTTCTTCGCTCAGGAATCGTGCGGCTGGTGCACGCCCTGCCGAGAAGGATTGCCCTGGACCCGGCAGATTCTCCATGCGATTGAGAACGGCGACGGGCGCCCCGAGGACCTC
>DATFCE010000019.1:0-5205 GCA_035253365.1 Nitrospiraceae bacterium | reverse complement strand
TGCCGAAATTAAAGACGCAAAAGGGAGCCAGTAAGCGATTCAAGCGGACCGGCACCGGAAAGCTCATGAGGCGCAAGGCCGGCAAGCGCCACATTTTGACCAGCAAGGCGCGTGATCGCAAACGGCGTCTGAAGGGCGCCGCGGTGGTGAACTCGACGGACGCCTATGCCGTCGAGCGGCAGTTGCCGCATCATTCGTCATAGCGCAGAAAGCCATCATCACCTCAACGAGAACCGATCGCGGCAGTTCATGAACGAAGGAGTTTGATATGCCACGCGTCAAAGGCGGTCCCAAGACCAGGCAACGGCGAAAGAAACGAATCAAACTAGCGAAAGGCCAATATGGAGCAAAGAGTCGCCTGTTTCGCAGCGCGACCGAATCGGTGGATAAGGGACAGACCTATGCGTACGTCGAGCGCAAAAAGCGCAAGCGGAATTTCCGGCGTTTGTGGATCACGCGCATCAGCGCCGCGGTTCGCCAGCATGGGATGACCTATAGCCGGTTCATGAATGCGCTGCAAAAAGCCAATATCCTGCTCGACCGCAAGGTGCTCTCGGACATGGCGATCAAAGATCCGGGCGGGTTCAGCCGGCTCACGGACATCGCTAAGCAACAGGCCGCCCCGGCGGCCGGGTAGATCATTCGCGACCGAGCTGGGCCGCGAGTGGATCGATGTGGAGCTCGAAGGCCACGCACGGCATCGTCACTTGCCAGTGCTCCAGCACCTCGGGATGGATCTCTCCGATGATACCGAGGTTTTGCCCGTCGCACACGATCCGGCCGATTCGACCCGCCAAAAATGAAGGATGGCTCGCCGGCTCCAATTGATAGCTGTACCCCAGGTAGTACAGCAGTAGATCCAGGCAGGAATGGATCTCTGAGAAATTGGCCGCGGCATGCGCGAGGAGTGCGCCCGCGGCCATCATTGTGCGTCCGCCGAACTCATGGTTCCGATCGGGAATCACAATCTCACCCACCTCGAAAAGCCGGTGCGGATAGAACGCGCGCGTCGAGACGGATTCCACCCGCAGTAAGGACGGCAGGATGCTGGGCCTCAGACAGGCAAAGCTCTGCGACATGACATTATCCACCTCCACCACCCGGTCCCACTCGCTGCCGGACAGGCGCATGCGATCGATGGCGTCTGTCCGGGCGCCGAGGATGTTCGAGATGATCTCCTGACATCCGCTTCCGACCATCAGATCTCTGATGCGGTCGGCTACCTGCTCCAGCGCGGAGAGCCCTCCGACGGTAAATGCCGAGGGCAGGACGGGGGTAAACGCGCCATACCCGCAGCTAATGGCCACGTCCTCTACCACATCGATGGGGTGCATCACATCGTTTCGGTAGGGGGGGAGCTTGACGGAGAGCGCCTCCTGCGCAAGCGACACCTCGTAGCCGTAGGTGACTAAGGCGCTTCGGATTTGATCGGGTTCCATCTGTTGGCCCAAGGCGGATTCGATCGCCGTCATCGGAATGGATCGGGGACGGCTCAAATCCAGCGGAGTCCGAATGGTTTTCCCCAGCGTGGTTTCAGAAGGATAGACTACTTCGAGTGTCTCGATGGCGGCGCCGCGATCGGCAAGATTGACCGCCAGAATGTTGAGTGTCAGCAACACCATCGAAAGATCGGTTCCGGTGACTTCGACAAATAGCTCGCGATCCCCCACGCGGACTTCCCCGATCTCCCGGCTATTGATAATCGGCGGGAACGAGAGCACCTGCCCGTCATCATCCTGCAGCAGCGGAACACACTCGTGGCCAGACAGAATCGGTCCATACTCTATTCCTTTCGGATGGAGGGCCAAGATCTCGCGCAGCAACATCGGCTCATCACATCCAAGAGGGGTGAAGCGCGCCTCATCCGGCTTCACGAGCGTATACCGAACGGGAAACACGATCTTGGGGAGGCGATACAAGCCGATGGAGACCGTCCGGCGTTGCCGCCCGAAGATCTCCGCCAGCTTTTCCTGCACTTGAATCAGCTGAATCAACCCGGCATCCGTCACTTCATAGCCGACGGCCGAGCATGCCGCCACAAAGGGACGGACCTCTTCCAGCCCGGGGGACACCAGAAGCCGGCGTTCGGGCCGGGGACATGCATGAAAGAATGCGTACGGGGAAAGCGAGCCGTTGAGCTTCGTGCGGACTTGCCGGACAATGCCCTCGCATGACCACAGGTCAGGGCGGTTACTGTCCTGTAGCTCCACGCGCATCTCATCCGTCTTTTGGTCATGGTCTTTCAATTCACCTTTGACCAAGCAGAGCCACGATTCAATCATCTCGGCGGTCACCGGCTCGTGCGTCGCCGCCGTCTTGCCCAGAAGCTGTTCAAAGTCTTTGCGATTAATGGAAATAGTCGGCATGGCCTTAACGTGCTGCGTGCTGAGTGCTGGGTGCTGAGGCGTAAGAAAAAATCATGAAAAGCGCCCGCGCATGGTCCGGATCTTTTCTAAGTCGCTTGAAAACAGGTCGCGGATGTCATGGATGCCCAAGGCAACCATAGCCATGCGATCCAGTCCTAATCCCCAGGCGATGACCGGCACGTCGACGCCGAGCGGCAACGTCACTTCGGGCCGGAACAATCCGGCGCCGCCCAGTTCCATCCAACCGAGACGGGGATGGCGGACGTGCACCTCCACCGACGGCTCCGTGAACGGGAAATAGGCCGGTAGAAACCGGCTCTCCTTCGAGTGCGCCACCTCGCGGGCAAACAGGTCCAGCAATCCCAATAGCGTTCGGAAAGTAATGTCGGCCCCCAGCACGATTCCTTCAATTTGAAAGAAGTCGGTGGCATGGGTCGCATCGACTTGGTCGTAACGGAAGCACCGCGCGATCGAAAAATATTTGCCCGGCACGCGAGGACCGGCCGCCAATGTGCGCGCCGAGACGGCCGTGCCTTGACTGCGCAGGACCAAGCGCTGCGACCGCCGGCGGTCGTAGGCATAGCCCCATCCCGTAGACCCCGTATCGCCGCCATTTTGGTGCGCCTCCGCCACGCGGGACAGAAATGGCTCATCGTCTTGACGTCCATAAGCCGGCTCTTTCACAAAATACACATCGTGAATCGCGCGAGCCGGATGGAATTGGGGCATATAGAGACTGTCCATATTCCAAAATTCCGTTTCGATCAGCGGCCCCCGCATTTCCTGAAATCCCAGGCTCACTAATTTGTATTTCACAAGATCCAGAAATTCCCGATACGCATGGCGCTTGCCGATCGCCACGCGGGGCGGACGGAGACTGATCGTATATTTGCGAAACCGCCTGGTCCGCCAGGCGCCGTCCTTGAGCAGATCGGGCGTGAGTTGGGAAGCCTCTTCTTGTCCTGTAACTTGCTGAAGCCCACGTTGCACAACGGTACCCGCTTCAGTGAGGACATAGGACCGCTCGGGTCGCTCGTCAATGCGAAACGGCTCACGAGGATCGCCCCGTTTGACGGCATGCTGCTTAATGACCTCCTGCCGATCCGGAGAAAAAGATTCCAGATTTTTCTTTCGCCCGTGCAGCTCAGTGAGCAAGGCGCGGAGTGTCGTGCGCGTGGGGCTTTCAGAGCCGGTCAACTCCAGGTACCCGCCGGCAACGATCCGGACAACGCGCTCTTTTTTCAGGCATCCGATCGCGCTGCTGATTTCGGTGGGCTCCAGCCTTTCAGCGGATTGAATCTCTTTAATCGTCAGACGCGCCCCTGTCTGTGCCGCAACCATGAGCGTGGAAAGGATCCGTTCGATGGGCGCTTGTTTTTCAAAGTAGGTCTCTCCGATATCGGTCAGGGAGACGAGGGGGGTCACGCGTTCTTCATGCACGCGCATGAAGCCTTTGGAGAGCAACCACCCGACGGCCATGCTGACCTGTGAAGGATCGAGAGAGGACACTCGGGCCAGATCCGCTTCTTTCACGGCTGCGTGCGCAGCATCTGAACGCACGTCGCCGAATACGGAGAGAACTTTGATTTCCAGCGGGTGCAGACTGTCGATGAGGCCGGCGGGATCTTGCATGCTTACCGCTACCGGCTGCCGAAAAAGCCCTTCAGCGGCGCGCTCAGTCGCGACGACTCCATACGCATCAAACGACGTACGTTCCGGTGTCCTTGCTCCTTGCGGCCTTGCTGAAGGACTCTTTGAGCACCCTGTCTCATCTCGATCCTAGGAGGCCGGTTCACTTGGATTCGACCGCCTGTCCGTGATGGTGCCGAGCGGCATCGCGCAGGGCGGTGATCGTCGCGCGGTAATCCGGGCTGGTGAAGATGGCGGACCCGGCGACCAGGATATCGGCTCCGGCTTCGAGAATCCGTGCGGCATTGTCGACCTTGACGCCGCCATCGACTTCCAAATCGGCATGACTCTGCGAATGATCGAGCAGGCGGCGGGCGCGTTTGATTTTGTCGAGACTGCCGGGGATGAACTGCTGCCCTCCAAATCCCGGGCTTACCGACATGATCAGCAGAAGATCGAGGTCCGACAGTATTTCCTCCACCGCCGTAAGCGAGGTGGCCGGATTCAATGTCACACCCGCCTTCACGCCGCATTCCTTGATGGCCTGCACCGTTCGATGAAGGTGTGGGCAGGTTTCGACATGGACGGTGAGATAATCGGCCCCGGCTTCCGCAAAGTCATGAATGAAGGCATCCGGATTCGTGATCATGAGATGTATATCCAACGGAAGCCTGGTGACCTTGCGTATCGACTCCACGATGGGCGGGCCGAGCGTCAGATTGGGCACGAAATGCCCGTCCATGACGTCCACATGCAAGAGGTCTGCGCCGCCGTTCTCCACGCATGAAATTTCGTCCGCGAGCCGCGCGAAGTCAGCGGAAAGAATGGAAGGCGCGATACGAACAGCCGAGCGGGTCATGTTCAGCAGGCCTTTCGAAGCCGAGCCGCAAAAAAGCCGTCCATGGACCGGGGCGCGCACATCGTCGAATAATCCCCCGCGGCATTCGTCAGAGCTTTACCGGAGATTGGAAGCCAGGGAGCCACGGATTCACGGGAAAATTCCGGATGCTGCTGAAGAAATCGACCGATCACCTGCTCGTTTTCTTCGGTTTCGGTCGAACAGGTACTATAGACCAACACCCCGCCGGGCCGCAAGACGCGACTTACTCGATCGAGGAGCGTGCGTTGCACGGCTGCGTGTCGCGCGACGTCCTGCTCGGTCTTTTGCCATTTGCCTTCCGGATGCCGGCGAAGCACCCCCAACGCGCTG
>DATFCE010000018.1:0-8959 GCA_035253365.1 Nitrospiraceae bacterium | reverse complement strand
CGCTAAGCATAACGACTTCCCTGCGACGGTTCCAGAGGAAGGGACTTCGGCCAAAACCGCGCCACGGCTCATTCTGCTCTGAGCATTCGTCACGAGCTTGGCAAATAGGCGATTAGGTGGTATCCCTATACGGTCGGCTTACCATTACGAGGAGGTCATCATGACGAAAGGACTCTACGGCTTGGCTCTCAGTTCACTTCTGTTGAGCGGCACGGCATTGGCCCAGAATGTGGAGACGCCGGGAATCGATCAGCGCATGCAGAACCAAGAGCAGCGGATTCAGCAAGGAATCGACAGCGGTCAATTAACCGAGCGTGAGGCCGGCCGAATGAATCGCCACATGGATCGAGTTGAAAAGGCCGAAGCTCGGGCAAAGGCCGATGGGCAGGTCACCAGACAGGAACGGAAACGGATGAAGCGCGCGCTCAACCACAACAGTCGCGCCATTTACCGTGAAAAACACGACCGGCAACGCCAATAGTCCAGCAGTACCAAGACGGTGGCCGGCGTTCAGAGGAGAAACGCCGGCTGCCCCTCTCAGTGTGACTGCGCACCAGATAATCACCTCCTTCCCAGACTGTGCGGCCTCTCTTATTCTCGATATCTAAACATGCCCCCTTAGACTACCTAGCTAAGCACGAGATCACTAAAGCAGCTTTTGCGACAAACTTGCCATTCATAGCGTTGTAAACGTTATGATATCATTCCCTCTCCAAAAGATAAGGCACTATGTGGAGGCTGCATGGATGAGTTGGTAAAGCAAATTTTTAGTGAACCCAAATCCATCATTCTGGTTCTTTTCGCAGCACTGCTCTCCATCGCGATTCTAGGAGTGGTCCCTACCAGTGGAGACCCCATCGAATTAACGTTGGTGCAGCGACTGATGTTCGCATCTTTTGCGCTAGCTTTTTTAATCATTGGGGTTTTCTTTCTTTCGAAGTCAAAGACCACCAACCCACCCATCGACGAAGAATATAAGCAAAAGTTCAGAGAAACAAATGAAGGTCTGAGTACCATTGTGCCGGAAGACGATATCCTGGCCGCCAGTATTGATTCTCATGGCCCACGGGTAACCGTTCTAAACTCAAACATTACTAGCGCGACGACCGACATCATCGTCAGTTCCGATGATAACTGGCTTTCAGCAAAAGGCGGCGTTGCGAAGGCGATTGTCACAAAAGCAGGTTTGGAAGTAGCAGGAGAACTGGAACGGCATCGTCGGTACAAGAGGAAGCTGCGCCAAGGGGAGATTGCGATTACGACCGGCGGGTTGACCGGCGCAAGGGCTATTTTTCATCCGGCGATCATTGATCTTGATCAAAATCGTTATCCGAATCAATCATTGATCCGTAAGGTCGTTCGGCGATCGTTGGTCTGTGCTATGGCATTGGGGGCCGAATCAATTGCTTTTCCGATTCTCGGGGGTGGAACAGCTAGCAGGAATCTTACTGCATGGGATAGTATTCAAGCCATCTTGGGCGAGATCCAGACAGTCATGAGAAATCCCAGCATTTCTGCCGAAGGCCGGCTAACCTATGTTGCCGTATATGTCTTTAATCGAAACGACATCAAAGGTGACATCAAAACGCTTGTAAACTAACCGACGAATGCCAGAGCACTTGGCATACTAAAAAACATTGCATTTGGTGTGACCCTGCGTGAATTTGTTGAAGGTATTGTGAAGTCCAATGATGGTCTTGGCGTCTGTTATCATGCCCTTGTAAATTTTGTCCATTGCTTGCTCGATCGGCATTTCAACGATATCGAGGCATTCATCATGGTCCAGTTTTTGATGACCCATGGAGAGATTTGACGCCATGTAAATATGGATAATCTCGTCCGTAAAGGAAGGAGCAGTAAGAAATTTCAATAGAGATTCAAGCGATCCTGCTCGGTATCCTGTCTCTTCTTCAAGCTCACGTAATGCGCATTCCTGCGGATCTTCCCCCGGAAGAAGTTTTCCAGCGGGAATCTCATAGAGAAAGCCCCCACCGGCGTACCGATATTGTTGAACCAATACGACCGTTCCATCTGGCTTCATCGGCACGATTGCGGCCGCACCGGGATGCCGGACTACTTCCAATTCGACCGTCAGTCCGTTCGGCAGCGTCACCGTTTCCAAATTAAGCGTGACGACGCGGCCTTTATAAATGTTCTTGATCATAACAGTTCCCGGCGAGTGGCAAGAGACAATGGGCAAGAGGTAAGGAAGGAATCTTCACCTAATTGCCTATCGCCCCTTGCCTCGTGCCTGCGCAAGGCTAAGCCTTGCGTTTATAGAACGGTGGCTTGACGATGGCGGCGGGCACGGTCTTTCCGCGAATATCGATGGCAAGGCGAGTGCCGATCGTCGCCGACTCGGCCGGCACGTACCCAAGCCCAATCCCTTTCTGGAGAATGGGCGACAGATTGCCGCTTGTCACTTCGCCGATATCTTTGCCATCCGACAGGCCGTCGGACAAAATCTTGAATCCATGCCGAGGTACGGCCTTCTGCAGCAACTCGAAGGCCACCAATCGCCGTGTCACACCGCGGTCACGCTGCTGCTTCAACCGGTCGCGCCCAATAAAGTCGCATTTCTGAAAATCGACGACCCACGCCGCGCCGGCCTCCAGCGGCGTTGTCTCTTCCGTGATGTCGTTGCCATAGAGCAAATAGCCCATCTCCAGCCGCAACAGATCGCGCGCTCCCAACCCGGCCGGCTTGAGACCCAAGGTCTTGCCACGCGAGAGTAGTTCGTTCCAAATCGGCAGCGCCCGCTCGGCGGGAATGTATAATTCGTACCCCTGTTCGCCGGTGTAGCCGGTTCGTGTAATGAGACAGTGTGCGCCCAACAGATCCGCATCGAGACAGTGACGGGGCTTCAATGAGTCGAGATCGCGGACCTGCAAGGTTTCAAGAATCGACCGTGCGGCAGGGCCCTGAAGCGCCAATTGGGCCAGGTCGGCCGACCGGTCCGTTATCGCGCAGCCTTGTTGGCTGGCCACGTGCTCACGCAACCAGTCAACTATCTTTGCATGATTGGAGGCATTGACGCAGAGAAGAAAGCGGTCGGCCTCAAGGCGATAGATGAAAATGTCGTCTTTGATGCCCCCCTGCCGGTTGCAGATCATAGAATAGTGCGATTGTCGGACGGTGATTTGTGCGACATCATTCGTCGTGATCCGTTGAAGAAACGCTAAGGAACCGGAGCCGATGATTTCAATCCGCCCCATATGGCTGACATCGAACAAGCCCGCCGCATTGCGGACGGCCTGACACTCATCCACGACCCCGGAATACTGAATCGGCATGTCCCAGCCGGCAAAGTCCACCAGTTTGGCATTCGATGCGGCATGCGCCTCATAAAGCGGCGTTCGTTTCATGTCGTCTGATCTCTAGGTTGGTAGGTTAATGTTCAACAGGCGAGAAACCCTCGAACGTCGAACTTCGAACATCGCTGACTAGCGCAGATCCAACAATTCCACATCAAATGTCAGCGTCGCATTCGGTGGAATGACGCCGCCCGCACCCCGCGACCCATAGCCGAGCTGAGGAGGAATGATTAATTTGCGCTTCCCCCCGATCTTCATGGAGCCGACGCCTTCGTCCCAACCTTTAATCACCTGTCCCGCGCCGACACGGAATGAAAACGGTTGTTTGCGATCCAGCGAGCTGTCGAATTTTGTACCGTCGGCGAGCCGCCCCGTATAATGGACCGTCGCCGTATCGCCGAGTTCGGCTTGACGACCCGTTCCCTCCACGAGATCGATATACTGCAGCCCCGAGGGGGTCGTGACGGATTGACCCGTAGCGGCTTTTCCTTCCGCCTTCTGGGCATCGGATCGGACGGTGACCGTCAGCGCGGAGACCAGCATGAGCAATCCAAGAAGGACGCGGTTCATTATCTTCTCCTTTCTAGGCCGATGTAGATTTTTCAGAAAACAGCGCGACACTGGCGGTATACCCATGCAGAAAGTTACTGCCGCCGATTGGGCCGATCTCGCCTTGGGCGAAAAACCCCGCGATGGGAATCTCCCCGGCTCTCTCACGCAACACCGTCACATCGTGGTGCGGGCGCCCGAAGAGACCTCTCCCTCGCCCGCAGCAACTGAAGATCAGCGCGCCTTGCGGCGGCGCATGCTGTCGTGAACGGGCCGACGCCAGAAGGAGGTGGAAATCCTCGCTGGCCGATTGCGCGTCCCGCACCTGAAACTGAACGGATTGTCCTTCTTTGACCAGGTCGCCGATGGCCACGCTGCCCGAGCTGCGGTCGGCGCCGATCAAGTTTCGAACCAGAAAGTCGCCGCGCTCGAACCGATTGCCCTGCTCATCGATCGCGATGCCGAGATGTAAGGCGTTCTGCGCCAAGACCCGTTCTTGAGGAGCCAGCGATTCGAACATGGACTGAAGGCGTTCCATTGCGGGAACTCCTCCCAGCTCGTAGATCACGTTGTTGTCGGCCCGCGTGACGACGTATCGGTCGCCGATAGGCCGGCAGCCTTGGGACACGACGGTACGGACGGAAACCGAGCCGGAGATGGCGACGCCGACCAGGCCTCCGTCATGGACGGTATCATTGAGCAACAGCCGGTTTGCTCCCACATCATGGCCTCCTCCGGCGAGTCCTCCGATTGCCGAGGCGCCCGGTGCTCGGTCTCCGAGAAAAGACAATACGTCATCCATCGGCGTCGAAAACGGATCGGCCAACAATAGAAGGACGGGCAGGTCCAAGCCGTGTCCCAGCCCATTCGGCAACCTTTCAAGGAGGTCTCCATCCTGACCCGCGGACAGCCGAAGAGGCGTGAGTGAAGCGTCCGGCAGATGGGCCGCCCACAGGGCCACCGCCGGGGTCTGTTCGATCTCCTCGGACCCGGCAATCACGCCTTCCCCCGTACATCCTACGAGGACGCGTGGCGCCAACGTACGGTATACCGCGTCGGAGAGCTCCGCGGAGCGCTCAGCATAATGGGAAGAGAAAAACAGGCAAGCGAGATCGATCGGCCGATGATCGAGCTCACGTCTGGTCGCGTGCGCTACCGCATGTCCTGCCGCCGTGGCATCGACATCCCTCGAAAGCACCGAAGCAAATCGCACCGATCTGTCTCCATCACAAGCGCCGCTCTTTGGATATAGGACATTGAAAGCCCTAGTCGAGATTGAGCCGGTCGCCGCGCTCTTTATGAAGTTTATTGTAGTAACGCCACATGTACGAATGATAGTCGTCAAGTTGAGCCAGAAGATAATGCAGTTCCGCTGGATCTTCCGTCTCGATCGCTCGCACCATCCGCGTCTGAAGAAATTGAGAAAAGGCTTGCGTCTTTTCCACTGCCGTCAACAGTCTCAGGCCTCCGCCCAGGTGATACTCCGTCATGGGTCCTCTTGTTCTACTGTGACACGTTCATGTCGCCCTTTCGGCCAGAATAGAGGCTCGGTGCGCCAAATGCAAGGTCACTGAAGTGTCGGCCATCGGCCGACGCTATCGATGAGAATTTAACAAGGCGCGCAACCGGCTCAATGAAATGGCGTCCGCGCGATGATCGTCTCGTCCCACTATGGTAGAAGCCATGGTCAAGGCATTGAGAATGGCTTCTTCGGTGGCTTCGACGGTGGCCGCCAGCAGGGCGTTGAGGTGAGTGTCCGCGAAATGCGTCATCGTAAACGTCCGCTCGGCTGGGTAATGCGGAATCGTATTCGCGGTTGAAAAGGCCAACATGAAATCTCCGCTTCCATGACGGGCTGTGGAGCCGGTTCTGGCCAACCCCAGCGCGGCGCGTTTAGCAAGCCGGCCGAGTTGCCGGCTGTCGAGTGGCGCGTCGGTAGCGATGATGATTATAATCGAGCCCTCGGCTCCGGATGCGGCGCGGGTCTCCTGACCGTAGAATTTTCCGATCGGGACGCCGGCCACCACCAATTCCTCGCGCCGGCCGTGGTTGGCATTGACGAGGACGCCGACGGTGTACCCTCCGTCCGGATCGGACAGGTGACGGGAGGATGTCCCGATGCCGCCTTTGAATCCATAGGACACCATGCCGGTTCCCGCGCCCACGCTGCCCTCCGCTACCGGCCCGTCTGTCGCGCCGTCCAAAGCCCGTATCACGTCCTCTTCCGACACGTGCCTTCCTTGGCTGTCATTGAGACGGCTGTCGTCGCACTCGGCCACCACCGGCGTCAACGTGTCATCGGTAATGCCAATGCCGGGATACTGTTGGATCATCCAGCTCATCACGCCATTCGCCACCCGCGGGAGATTCAGCGTATTCGTGAGCGCGATTGGATATTCCAAGAAACCGGACTCCGCTACCCACGCCAGTCCGGTCATCTCCCCTGTGCCATTCAGCACGAAGGCGCCCGCGGGCGCCTTTTTATGCCAGATGTCGTCACGCGGGAGTATGACCGTCACGCCGGTCCGGACCGGTCCTTCGCCGGGTTTGAGTGCGCCATGCCCGCGGATTAAGGTGACGTGGCCGACTTTCACGCCCACCACATCTGTGATGGCATTGAACGGCCCCGGCGGATAACGACCTATGGTCACACCCAGTTCTCTCGCACGCGCTCGTGATCCGCTATTCCCGTGCGGCACATCAGGCTGGTCGGTGGCGTCATTGCCCCCGAAGACGTCCGAATCCGGGGGCATGGCAAGCAGACCGGCCACGACGGACATGGCGAGCATCACGGCCCGTGCTGTGTCAAGCATGCTCATGGAATGTACCGACTGGCCTTGGAATGGTGCGCGAACGCGTAGTGTGCCACCGTCCCGTTTTGATGAAAACCGATCTGAAGCTCGTCGGTTCCGATTCCGCCTCCGGATATGGTCAAGGCGTAGAGATCGTTCGGAACGGCGGACAGGGCAGGGATAAATAACGGCAGCGGACGGGTCAAGTTGACCCGAAAGTACTTGGCATCCCGAAATTGATAGCGGATTAAAAATCCTGTTTGAGTGGCGTGCAGACTATCCGGCGCGCCCAGTTCCCTGACAATGTCGCTCAACGTCGTGGTCCCCGGCAGAATAAACGAGACATCTTCCGGTTGGATCGTGTCGTTGATCGTCACCCGTTGCCACGTGAAAGGGCATCCCTGAAGGAGGAGCCCGACCACGGCCCAGAGCACCATCGCGCCGATTTGCCGACGAACCATCGTCCGCTAATCTCCGAAAGGCCAAAACTGCAACTTGGGAGGCGCCTTCTGCCGGCCGAAGACGACTTCTTGCACGATACCATCCCGGCCGAAGAAGACATAGAGATCATTGCCCTTCAGGTTCGTCCGCGAGAAGAACAAGACCGTTCCCGATTTCAGCGCATAGTTGTAGTACTGAAAGATTTCGCGGTCGTTGATCTCAATGATCCGTTCGGGCGTGCCGAGTTGGGCGGCGACATCCTGACGGGTGGAGACGCCGACCCTAATCGTCTCGACGTCCTGAGGATTGAACCGATCTCCATAGTTCCCGCGCACGAAGGCGCAACCGGATAAAGCCAGCGACACCATCATTGCCACGGCGGCGGCTGTGCGCCCCAGGGCACGCCGCAGGCCTGGATCTTCACAAAACAAAGTCCACCTCCCATATCTGATAGTGGGTCTGACGTAAGTTCAACATGCGGTACACGGATTGCGCGACTTGATTGTCCCGTTCGACGTACAGGCGGATTCCGCATACATCGGGCTGCGCGCGTGCCCTGTTCACGACGTCCTCGTATAATCGGCGGTACACGCCTTGACGGCGGCGGGAGGGATCGACATAGACGCTCTGAATCCACCAGAACGTGGCGTTGCGCCAGTCGCTCCATTCATAGGTAATAAGCAGTTGTCCAACGACCGCCGGTGTCTCTCCGCACAACTCGGCCACCAGGTAGAACCCTTTTGCGGACGATTCCAAGACGGCAAACGTCCCTTGCCGAAGCCGTTCCCATTCCAGGTCGCGACCTTCCGTCTCCTGCGCCATCGCATGACTAAACCGGACCAGCGTGTCGAGATCTTCCCGCGCGGCGGGACGAATCTGCAGACGGTGGGCGATGGGCATGGATTACCGAGCCGATGTGCCGGGACCGCTGAGCTGGGCTAACCAACCGGGCTGGGGGTGGAAAAGGCCGGCCGAAAACTCCATCTTCAACGCATCTTCGGGCGCGAGGTTGATGGCATAGACTTTGTTCCGTGGGATAAAGGCCAAATATCCCGTGAATGGATGGATGGCGGTCGGGACAAACACCATCAGCCATGACTCCTCCTCGACAGGGCGAATCGCCGAAGGCGGGACACCCATGATGAATCCCAGTGCCCACAGCCCCTCGCGAGGAAACGGAAAGATGACGACGGTGCTGGTGTCGAATCGCGATCGAAAATTGAACAGATCCGTCATGCTCTTGAGCGTCAAGTAAATGGTCCGAACCAACGGGATGCGTTGGACCCAATCATCGGTGGTTCGAACCAATTGCTGGCCGATGACATCCGTCGCGATAATCCCCGCTAGAAGGATCAACCCTAACAAAGAGACGATTCCTAGGCCCGGTACGTCGGATTTGACCGCGGGGCCGAGTAGGTCGCTCCAGAGCCCGTCCACGGCGTAGAAAAGCGTTTGGAGAATGAGGAACGTCCCCCATGCCGGCAAGAGAACAAACAGGCCTGTCAGAAAATAGCGTCTCATCCCGCCCCGCAGTCTAACAGATTCCAAAGATCCATTCACGTCTCTCCGGTTGTCCGCTCGAATGAGAACATGGTTTCGCTATTGATCTTGCCGGAGGATTGATCTACGTTAACCACTGCGGCCAATGTCTACAGGCCGATGTCTACAGTGGAGGAGGAGCATGGGAAACACGAACGACTCACCGAGGAAGGCGACCCTCGATCCGGATTTACTCGCCATACTCTGCTGTCCGGAAACCAAGCAAGATGTCAGCCTGGCCGATAACGAGTTGATCAACCGATTAAACGACCGTATTGAAAAAAGAAAAGTGAAGAACAAGGGTGATCAGATTGTTACGGAGCA
>DATFCE010000017.1:0-4390 GCA_035253365.1 Nitrospiraceae bacterium | reverse complement strand
CACCAGCCCGTCATGAATCTCGCAGGCGATGCGGGTGCGTTCTTCCGTCACGGCCGCACCCGACTCTTTGACGTAGAGGCGGTAGAGGGACTGATACTTATTGAGCGCTTTTTCAATCTCGCCGGTGGCTCGGATGCGGGCCTCAATCAACTGCCACATGAATTTGGCGCTGGCCCCCCCGATGACGGTCACCCCCATGCGGTAAAACGCCTGCAGCGCCCGCTCCACGTCGGGATTGCCGGACACGTCGATGATCAGATCCACACAGTCCATCGCAAGCAGGTCTTGATAGTTGCGGGACACGGGGATGCTCAACCGTCTGGCGAGCTTAAGGCCTTCCGCCTTTGGATCTATTTCCGCGATGCCGACGATCTGCACCAGCGGATCTTTGGCGAAAATCTCCAGCAAAGCCGTCCCTCCGCGGCCGACACCGATGATCGCGACCCGCGTCGTGGCCGCGGCGCGCGGCTTTCCGAACGCAGCCGTTTTCGATGAAGGGCCGCCCCTCGAAGATCGCTCCTGTACGGCTCGTCGTTGGCCGGCCATATTGCCCCGCAAGGATGCCGCCCGCATGGAAAGAGAACGAACCCGATGCACGGAGGCCATTATTTTTCCCGTCGCTCTCGCGCGAGCGCTTTCAACTCGTCCATGAACTGATCGATGTCTTTGAACTCGCGATAGACCGACGCAAACCGAACGTACGCGACCTGATCGAGCTGGTGCAGTTCTTTCATCACCTCTTCCCCCACTGTCCGGCTGAGGATTTCGGTTTCTCCCATTTCTTGAATTCGTTTTTCGATCCGATCCGTCACGGTTTCGATGGTCGACACGCTGATGGGTCGCTTTTCGCACGCTTTGGTCAGACCGGAGAAGATCTTCTGTCGATCGAACGGCTCCCGGCGGCCATCTTTCTTGGCGACCATCGGCAGGCTTTCTTCGACCCGCTCATAGGTGGTATAGCGGCGTTTGCACGCCAGACATTCGCGCCGCCGCCGAATGACCTGTCCCTCCTTGGCCATCCGTGAATCGACGACCTTGTCTTCGACATCATCGCAGAAGGGGCATTTCACTGCAGCCTCAGGCAGGAGACGAATCGTAGGAATAAAAAAGCGGGAACCGTTTACACAGCGTTTTGGCCTCGCGGCGAACCGCGGATTGAATGCGACGGTCGGTCGGACGCTGCAAGACCCGGTCAATCAGCTCGACGATCTCGGCCATTTCCTTCTCGCGCATGCCCCGCGTGGAGACCAGCGGCGTCCCCAAGCGAATCCCTCCGGCCACCGCCGGGGGCTTGTCGTCAAAAGGAATCGCGTTCTTGTTCACGGTCATGCCGGCGTTATCCAGCGCCGTTTCCGCCTCCTTGCCGGTCACGCCCTTGGAGCTGAGATTGACCAACATCAGATGTGTATCCGTGCCGCCGGACACGATGCGGTAGCCGCGCTCCCCCAAGCCGGAGGCCAGCGCGCGGGCATTCGTAACGACCTGCTGCTGATACGTTTTGAACGCGGGGGAGAGCGCTTCATTGAGCGCCACGGCTTTGGCGGCGATCACATGCATCAAGGGACCGCCCTGGATGCCGGGGAAAATCGCTTTGTCCACGGCTTTGGCATGCTCGGCTTTGCACATAATGATGCCGCCGCGCGGACCGCGCAGCGTCTTGTGGGTCGTCGTCGTCACGAAGTCGGCATAGGGCACCGGGCTCGGATGCAGGCCCGCCGCGATTAACCCGGCGATATGCGCGATGTCGACCAGCAGATAGGCGCCGACCGATTTGGCGATGCTCTGGAATCGTGGGAAGTCCAATGTCCGCGCATAGGCGCTGGCGCCGACCACCAGCATGCGAGGACGGCATTCGTCCGCGATCCGCTGAACCGCGTCGTAGTCGATCACTTCGGTTTCCCGATTCACGCCGTAAAAATAGGAGCGGAACAAGGTGCCGGAAAAATTGACGCGACTGCCGTGTGTCAAATGACCGCCTTGGGAGAGGTCCATGCCGAGAATCACATCACCGGCTTTGAGCACCGACAGGTACGCCGCCATGTTGGCCTGGGACCCCGAATGAGGCTGCACATTCACGTGATCGGCCCCGAAGATCTGCTTGGCCCGCTGCATGGCCAGCTCTTCCACCGTATCGACGAACTGGCATCCGCCGTAGTAGCGCCGGGCCGGGTAGCCTTCGGCATACTTGTTCGTCATCAGGCAGCCTTGGGCGGCCAGCACGGCGGAGCTGGCGAAATTCTCGGAGGCGATCAGCAGCAATTTTTCGCGTTGGCGTTTTTCTTCCGCGCGAATCGCGGCGTAAACGGCGGGGTCCGTTGCCTTGAGAGCGCTCAGGGAGCCGACGGCATCACTCATTCTTCAGTCCTTTGATCTCCGTTCGTGGCCGTCTCCTCATCGCGGGGGACGGGAGTGTCGGTGTCCTCTTTTTTCTTGATCACGGTGATGGACACACTGGCGGTGACTTCATGATGGAGCTTGATCGGGATGGCGAACGTGCCCAGTTCCTTGATAGGTTGCCCAAGCTGAATCTTGCGCCGATCTACCGTGAAACCTTTCTCGGCCAAGGCTTCGGCGATATCTTTCGCGGTCACGGACCCAAACAGCTTGTCATCCTTGCCGGCCTGAACCGTCATGGTCAAGGATACGGCCGAGACTTTCTTCGCGTAGTCCTCGACCTCCATCTTTTCCTTTTTGGCCTTTTCGGCCGTCACCCGCTTGGCATGCTCGAGCGCTTTGACGTTCCGTGGATTGGCTTCCAGCGCCTTCCCTCTCGGAAAGAGATAGTTGCGGGCATATCCGTCGGATACATCGAGGAGGTCGCCCAAATGCCCGACGCCATCGACATTCTCCTGTAAGATCACTTTCATCGGCAACTCCTTACTTTACTTTACCTCGGGGCTTCGTGCGCGCGCCGGCAGGTCGATGACTTCCAGCGTGGTGTCAGCACGTGTTCTCACGCCGATGACGAATTATCCGGCCGAGAAAGCGAAAAGCATACTGAGCGGTCTCGCAAAAGTCAATGAACGCCGGCGGCTGTCACTTAGACTGTCCTCTTCGCGGTACGCTGGACAGGTCGCGAGCGGCGCGTTTAAGATGCAGCCGATAGGAGTTGCTCGTTCTGGGCGCCGGCATACTGATAGACCGCCTCGTGCATTGCACGCCTAAGCCACAGACACCATGAAGATCGGTGACCTGCTCCAACATTTCTCACGCGCCCTCGCGCATGAGCGGGACCGGGCTTCGCCGAGCGGACTCGATACCCCGATCACAGTCACGCGCGGACGCCATGTCCTGACCACCGGCGCGCTTCATCTCTATTCATTCTCCCCGTCGTCCGAAGGGCCGCCCCCGCGTCTGCTCCAAGACGCGCCTATCACCGTGGTCCCACCCGGAAGCACGGAGCCGACTGAGGGATCCATCATCGAATGCTCGGACAGCAGCCTCCTCGTTCAGACGTTCGATTCGATCGGGCATGTTCTCGACACGGCGACGATCGTGCCCGATACGACCGCTTTTTTCGACGCGGCCGCGCGGCGCCTTGGCGACATGGCGCTGAAGTCGGAGTCGTATACCTTGGGACCGGCGGAACGGCTCTCGCTGTGGATTGACCCCGAAGGAGCCGCGGACGAGGCGGCGCGAGCGTCAGTCTCGCCCACCGTCTTCAGCACGGTCTGGAGCGAGGATTCCGCCGATCGCCGATCGAAGCTGACCGCGCAGATCATCGGGCTCGCGCGCGCCAATAAACGCGTGCTCGTGGTCAGCCCGGATCACCATGCCGCCGACGAGATCCTCGGCACCCTGGGCCGAGCGCTCCGCGCGGGTGGACTGCAGTTCAAGAGCCTGCTCAGTCGCTACGAATTGTCGATCCAGCCCGAAGCGGCCGGCATGGCCTTGCCGGACCTTGGCTTTGAAGCGCAGATGCATCACTTCTACGCGAGATCGCGAGCCGATAAGGCGACGCTCCGCCGGAAATACGAACGATTCCGAGAACTGACGCCATTGCTCGCCTACAAAGCCGAGAAACAGCGCGATCTCGACGAAGTGAAGTTATTGGAGTGGCGGCTGATTACGCAAACTACCGAGTTTCAGGACAAGATCAAAGAGATCGACACGACGCTGGCCGAGTATGAAGCGATTCCTATTTGGAAACGCTTGGCAATGCAGACGGTCGGGAAAAATATCGGATCACTCGCGGAATACCGCACGATCTATGAGCAGAGCATTGAAAAGCTGGCCGGCGAACTGAACGTTGCGCGGCAACGCATCGCGGAATTGGTTCCGGAAGCGGCGATTCCCAAAGAGTTGCGGCCGGAGTACCAGGAACTGAAGGAAGAAGTGGCGCATCTCGGCGGGACCAAGAAAATCAGAGAACTGCTCTCGGCGCAAGAAG
>DATFCE010000016.1:0-5366 GCA_035253365.1 Nitrospiraceae bacterium | reverse complement strand
GTAGTCACCGGAAAGCCGCTCTCGATCGGAGGGAGCGTTGGCCGGGAAGAGGCCACCGGCCGCGGGGTGGTCTATGTCACGTTAGAAGCGCTGCGGCATCTAGGGCTGGATGTGAAAGCCGCCACGGTGGCGATTCAAGGATTCGGCAACGTCGGGTCAAACACCGCGCGTATTATGCAGGAGGCCGGCGCGCGGATCATCGCCGTCAGCGATCAAACCGGCGGCATCTACAACGCCAATGGCGTCGATATCCCGGAATTGCTGAGCCGATACCAGAAGGAACAGCAAGCGTTACGCGAGACCAAGCTGGGCGACGCGATCACCAACGAAGAACTGTTGACCTTGGACTGTACCATCTTGATCCCGGCTGCGCTTTCCGAACAGGTCACTCGCGAGAACGCCGCCAATGTCCGGTGCCGTATTCTCGCCGAAGGAGCCAATGGGCCCACGACGTTGGAAGCGGACGACATTCTGAACGACAAGGGGATTTTTATTATTCCCGATATTCTGGCGAACGCGGGCGGCGTCATTGTATCGTATTTCGAATGGGTGCAAGATACGCAACGGTTTTTCTGGAAACCTACGGACATTCAGGACCGTCTCTACGACATTATTACGGCGGCATTTTGGCGGACGCTTGAGTTGTCGAAAAGTCAGCGAATCACCATGCGGATGGCGGCATTGATGAGCGGAATTGATCGAGTCGCGCAAGCGCACCTGGCACGTGGCCTGTATCCGTGATCGGAGGGTATGCACAACACCGGACTCGCGTGGCGGCGTAGAAGGATTGACGTAGCTGAATGATCGACGGAGGAGCAACGATGCGGTATGTCCTCGCGGCCATCGCCGGCATTTGGATGGCCGACGGGCTTGCCTTGCTGGTGGCGCCCCGTCAGGTCATCGCGCGCGTGCGGGAAGTCTTGACCTTAACGCCGCGAATCTTGCGATGGGAGGCCGTGGCGGCTTCGCTGGGCATCCTGCTCATCATCGGATCTCGAGACCTTCATTACCGCCTCTTATGGACCATAGCCGGACTTACCATGCTGGCAAAAGGCGTGTTCTTGGCCATGGGACCATTTCAGTGGCGGCATCAGGTG
Source organism: Nitrospiraceae bacterium (assembly GCA_035253365.1). Taxonomy (GTDB): domain Bacteria; phylum Nitrospirota; class Nitrospiria; order Nitrospirales; family Nitrospiraceae; genus DATFCE01. The sequence continues at coordinate 4,269 of DATFCE010000016.1, read as the reverse complement.
GTGGAATGGTGCCTCCGGCGGGAAGAAGTTGATTATCGATTCTGGGGACTGGGCCTGTGCACGCTCGCCATCCTGCTCCTTCATGCGCTGGGCTGGGTGGGAGCACAGTAGCGGATACCCTGCGGGACGAGTGGAAAAAACAGGTGATGAACGATCTCCTTTCATTGTGGCATGCGCATCGCGATGCGGACTGGCCAAAGATGACAAGTCCCCACGAAGGCGAGTTGATGACCTTGGATACCGTCATCAGCGGATGCGTGACATATTTTCTAGAGTCCGAGGAAGGGCTCGATCTTCCACGCGTCGAAATCCTCCAAAGTTGCCTGTCCGACCTGGATCACCTCCTGCCGGATTTAGCTGAAGAGGCTTGTTATTTTGAACGACTACAGGCACTGGCCCAGCTCTTACTCAGCACGACCCACAGTCCCCAGTGAGGCGCGGCAGAGCCGGACCCGCTTACGCCGCGCTTCCTTCGCCTCATCGCAGTTCAACGATGTCTTTCTTCATCGGGCTCAGCAAGCCCAACAATTCCTTTTTTTCCCGCTCCGGAACTTTGAATTGGTTGAGCGCGGCGACCAAGTCTTCCACCAAGGCATTGAAATCGGCCGTCGTAATCCGCATACCGGCATGCGTTGTTTTCATATCTCGGCCGGTATAGGTGCACGGCCCACCTGATGCACGACACACTTGCTCGACCAAGTGTTTCTTGAGCGTCAGGATATCGGTCGTGGCAAACCGCTGATTGATGCGACCGTCGTTCGCCACGTTCGCCACGAATTGATCCACCACGGCTGTAATGGCGGGTTTCTCGCCCAACCGTTGATAAAGGGACTTGGCAGGCTCTTGGCCTACCTGCGTCTCCATAGAACTGCAGCCACCTGCCAATACACAAGCCGTGATGACGGCCATCCCGACGTTCATCCTGATCGAAGCCATCGTGTCCTCCCTGTTAAGGTTCCCCTGGATCGCCGGCCCCTGCGGCGGCAATCACTTTATCGATCGCTTGACGCGGTAAGTGTATCTGCCTATACTCCATAGGTCCAATATATTGTTTGTATAGAATCCATAGGCCAAGCCTATCGTGAGGTTGTTATGGAGATGAGGCAATTGCGATATTTCCTCGCCGTGGCCGAGTGCCAAAATTTCACTCGCGGGGCGGAGAAAATGCACGTGTCGCAACCGTCGCTTTCGGTGCAGATTGCGGCATTGGAGGAGGAATTAGGTGCGCCGCTATTCGATCGACTTGGTCGCCAAGCCGTCTTGACTGAGGCCGGCACACTCTTCCGCACGCACGCCGAACGAGTCATGCGGGAAACCGAACGGGCCGTTCTGAGCGTCAAAGAACTTGCGGGCGCCGAACACGGTCGCCTCATCGTGGGAACGCTTTCCACAGTGAATTCGTATTTGATCCCGCCGGTGGTGTGCCGATTTAAGCAACGATTCCCGAATGTGCATCTCCATGTGCAAGCGCTTCCTTCTTCCACGATCGAGAAGGATTTGCTGGAGAACCGGATCGATGTGGGTCTCTGCCTTCTTCCGGTCTCTCATGACAAGCTCTCTTCGATGCGCCTATTTCACGAAACCTTGGCGCTCATCGCATCGCCTCACTTTCGGCTTCCCGGACGTCGAGTGCGGACGAAGGACCTGGCCGATCTTCCCCTTGTCCTGCTCCCCAGCGACTATTGTTTACGGAAAATGATCGAAGCGGAATGCGAGCAGGCTGGGGTGCAGCCGCGCGTGTCGGTCGAGATGACGTCGCCCGAGGGAATTCTCGAAGCGGTGAAGCAAGGCATTGGATTGACGATCTTACCGGAGCTGTATGTCCGCCGGCACATGCCGGGGACTACGCTTCGGCTCGTCCCACTCTACGACCCTGTGCCGAGGCATACCGTGGGACTGGCATACGTGGCCCATCGCCACATGGGAAGGGCCGCTGAGGAATTCATGCGATTGTGCCGGTTGACGCTGAAGGATCTTCGAGTCGAAATCGACGGTATGATGGCCAATGGCTGAGCATGGTCCAGGGAGCAGCGGCAATACTTTCTGAGGCAACGTTCTTCCGTCAACTTGACAGTCCTGACTACGTATCCTGCCCGAGGAGCATCGTCGAGACCCGTGTTTGCTTCCTTGCAACTTCCGTATTTGGTCCGTTACAATAGCCTAGTTTCAGGCGTTTACCGCACTTCCGCCAATCAAATCACGGTATTTTCGATGGAGGAACGAATGGAGGGGAGAAGGTTGGGAAGATGGTTTGTCTTTTTCAGTCTCCTGCTGACCCTCGCAGGAGCGGACGTCTCACGCGCTGAACCATACGAACTCAGCAAAACCGACGTCATGGATCCCAAAGCCTTGAAAAGCTCCGATATCTCGCTCTTTGGCGTCAAATTGGGAGACCCGGAAAGCAAGGCGCTCGATATCCTAGTCAACGAAAAAATTCCCGGTGTCAAAGCCGAACAAGAGGCAACCTTCATTCTTCTCCTAGACCAACGAAAACCAACCGGACCGATGGCGGGAGTCCGGCTTCTGGATGGCAAGGTGGATTTGATTTTTATCAATAATCGGTTCGCTTACAAGGCGCGGGGAATTTTCAGAAATGTGCTCAACAGCGAAAGTCCCGATGAAATTCGTAAGCTGTTGGGGAAGGAGGATTATGGCGATGAGAATGTGATGGGCGCCGTGATGAATTACGAGAAGCAGGGATTTCTGGTCAATTATTTAGGCAAAGACGTCAACATCGAATTCAATTCCCCCCAATAAATTTTCTCGTCGCTGATCTGCCGGTGCAGGGACCTCGCACAACCTATATTTCGCACGGGATATCACGCTTCCAAAGGGTCAAGATTGTCCCGGGGAGCAGGCATGGCTACGAATCCGGGATGCGACGCGTACGATTGGAGAATCGTAGCGGATGCTAGCGGATGGCGGCAGACGTCACATGGGGCGTTTGGAGTCCGTAATTGATGAGATGCGTCGCAGTATTCCACCGGCGAGAGGCATGGAGCAGGACCAAAAGAAGTTCCTTGCCGCCGTGAGAGACCTTGGCAATCAAGCACCGTCCGGCCTTAGAGGTAAATCCGGTTTTGACACCTTCAATTCCCGGCATCCGGCCGAGCAAACGATTGGTCGTACGGAGGAGGTATGACCGGTTCGTGTTGACCGCATTGATGACACCGCGCTCTTCCTTGACAACCGCTCGAAACACAGGATGCTGCAAGGCGATCTCGCTCAAGACCGCCAAGTCATGTGCGGTGGTATAGTGACCCGGAGCATCGAAGCCACAGGCGTTACTGAAATGAGTATTGACTAGACCGAGCGCAACCGCTTTGTCATTCATAAACCGCACAAACTGCTCTTCCGACCCTCCCACATGTATAGCGGCCGCCAGGCAAGCGTCATTGGCGGACGTGATCAGCATCGCCTTGACCAGATCCTTGAGCTGAAAAACCTGTCCCGCGCGCAGGCGTAACCGGATTTTGTGCGCGGCGGCGGCTTCGCGACTGATCGTCGCAAGATCATTCAGATCGCCGTGCTCCAGGATGACCAAGGCAGTCATGATCTTGGTCAAACTGGCGGGAGAAAGCCGTCGATCCGACTCGAATTGATAGAGGATGCGGCCGGTGGTCTGATCTTTTAGGAGGATGCTTTCCGCCGGCACACGATAGCCGGAGAATATTCTCGCCGGCTTGAGACCGGTCGAGAATCGAGAAGGCTGAAAGTGCCGCGCCGAGGAAGCGTCGGGTTCTGCGCTGGAGGGAGCATACCCGAAGAACACAGTGGCCAGTGCGACCAACGCGAAGACAGGCCACCGTATCTGTGACAGGTTTACTGTGTCGTTCGCATGACCGGCGGGGCGTCCAGGAGGGCTCGTCGCTGGGCTGTCAAAGGGTAAGGGTCTCACGAACCTTGGATCCGCGAAATCCGTTGTCGATAACCTTGTGGAAGAACCTCAAGAGGTCCGCAAGGTCCAACCAAAACCCGCAATTGAGGCAACGGGCATAGAGTCGCCGGTTGAGCAAGGTGTAGTGCCGCTCCACCATCATATAGCCTTTGCATTTTAGGCAATGCATCTCTCAATACGTTCCATTTTGTCTCGGTCATGTGGCCGTCTACTCGCCGCATCTACCGGCTTCTACCGTGTGCGCCCTCACACTGTCAAGAAGAATTGTGCCGATCAACGAAGGCGATTCATGATCAGGGCCAGGCATCCCGCAAGCAGTCCACCGCCGAGAATAGTCATGGCGAACGTCACGAACGCGCCGGTCCTTCCGG
>DATFCE010000015.1:0-3139 GCA_035253365.1 Nitrospiraceae bacterium | reverse complement strand
TTTACGGGGAGTCCGACTGTCGATGTGCTGCCGGATCGGCAATCCGATGGATCGTTTGAGTTTTCGCGGACTCGCTTGGAGCAAATCAACGGCGCGTCACTGAATGATGGCGAACATACCGTGACACTCGCCGCCATCGATCGACTCAACCGCACGACACAGGTCACCGTGCCATTTACGCTCGATACGGTGGTGACCACGCTGGCCTTCGATCTCGATGCGGCGTCCGATACCTTCCCGTCCCGCGATCAGCAGACGACGGCCGCGGTTGTGACGCTACAAGGGCAAACAGAGGCCAACGTCTCCCTGACTTTGCTCGAACAAAATCTGAACGCGACGGCAAATGCGTCCGGGCTCTTTACCATCGAGAATGTCTCTTTGGCATTGGGCGCCAATACGCTCACGGTACGGGCCATCGATGCGTCGGGGAATCAGCGGACGATGACGCGAATGGTCACGCGGATCGTGGTCAATACCGCACCGGTGCTAGGTGCTATCGGGAACCAGACAGCCAGGGAAGGACAGCTCTTGGTCTTCACGGCAACGGCCGCCGATACTGATGTGCCGGCGCAACTTTTGCGGTTCAGTCTCGAAAGCGGCACAGGAGGCGAGGTGCCGACGGGTGCTGCCATTGATCCAATTACCGGCGCCTTCACCTGGACCCCATCCGGGACGCAAGTGGGAGTCCATACGTTTGATGTGGTGGTCGGTGATGGCGCATTGACCGATCGCGAAACGATTCAGGTGACGGTGAATGCCGTAAATGTGGCACCGGTGTTGGGGGCGATCGGGAACAAGACCGTCAATGAAGAACAATCCTTAACCTTCACAGCCACCGCAATCGACAGTGACGTGCCGAGGCAATTACTAAGATTTACTCTGGAGAATGGCGTAGGCGGCCTGGTCCCAACAGGAGCCGCGATTGATCCGCTCACCGGCGCCTTTACCTGGACGCCGACCGAAGTTCAAGGGCCGGGGACCTATACCTTTGATATTGTGGTCAGCGACGGCGCGCTCACCGATCGCGAGACGATTCAGGTCACGGTCAATGAAGTTGTCCAGCCTATGGCCACCTTGCAGGGCCTGAGCGACATACCGGAAAGCAGTTTTACGAGTGCCGCGTTTGATGTCTCAGCGGATGGATTGGTGGTCGTCGGACATGGCATCGGCACAAGCGGGCTCGAAGCGTCGCGTTGGACCGCGGCGGGCGGGATGGTGAGTCTCACGCCCGGCGTCAATGGCCAAGCCACCGCGACATCGGGTGATGGGTCCGTAGTCGTTGGGTCTAAGCAGAATCATGCCTTCCGCTGGACGGCCGCCGGTCTTGTTGATCTCGGCGCGCTTCCGAGCGGAAGTGCCAGTCGAGCCCTCGATGTGTCGGCGGATGGAGCCGTCGTGGTGGGTTCGGGAAATACGGTAACCGCGTTTGGTCTGCCTCTCGGGCAGCAGGCGTTTCGATGGACGCAAGCCGGTGGAATGCAAAGTCTGGGCAGCCTCAGAGTCACGTCTGGCGGTCCTCCGGCTCCCAGTGAAGCGACGGCCGTGTCGGCGGACGGGTCCGTCATTGTGGGATGGGGCGTGAACGATAATGGCGTGCGACAGGTTTTTCGATGGACGGCATCGACGGGCATGGTCGGCGTGCCCATCATCAATGCCGAGCAGCTGGCCGTCTCGGCCGACGGCTCAGTCATCGTCGGTCGAATGATAGCAGGAACCGACGGTCTCTATGATGCCTTCCGTTGGAGCCAGGCAAGTGGTTTGGAGGTTTTGCCGGGATTAGGCGGCGTGTTGCTCGATAGCCGCAGCGTGGCGACTGATGTCTCCACCGACGGCACACGCGTGATTGGGCGGGCTGCAAGTCCATCTGATAACGAAGCCGTCATCTGGCAACGAGTCAATGGTGCATGGATGGTGAGAACGGTGGAAAACATTCTCGCAACCGATTTCGGAGTCGACGTGAGCCAGTGGAGGCTGAATGTTGCTGAAGGCATCACGCCGGATGGCCGAACGATCGTTGGATCAGGCTCCAATCCCATCAATGGGCCTGAAGCCTGGCGTGCGGTATTGCCGGTGTAGAAGATGAGTGGTCAATGACCAAGATAGCTTAGCTCATACCGGGCTCTGGGACCGGCGCGATTATCGTGGAGCGGCTTTTCGAGTCTTGGTCGGGGAAGATTTGGATGTCCGAGTCGAGGTTGGGATGAACAGCGCGGATGAGACGTTGAACCGTGCGGCGAGGTGGGCAATTTGGCGAACGTTCAGGTCACGCTTGCCGGCGAGAATCTCCGACACGACTCCCTGGCTGCCGATCTCGGGCAGATCCGATTGCGTGAGCCCATGTTCCTCCATCAGGCTTTGGAGGATCTCAGGCCCGGAGGCGTCGGGCACGGTCACATGGGTTTCCTCGTAGGCTTCGATGGCGAGGGCGAGGGTTTCGGCCAGGTCGGCAAGTGGATGAGTTTCCTGTTCCCCGATTTCGTCCAGTATGTCATCCAGCACGGTGACGACGCGGTTGTATTCCGCCTCGGTATGTAAGACGCCCAAGGGGATCCGCTGCCGAATGCGGCGATAATCGGCGTTCGCTTCACGGATGTATTTGGCGAGCATAGATCAAGTCCTCCAGGTACTCCGGTCGTACTCGGCGTGCGTGAGCACGTGCCGGATGTAGACCTTCTTTCGGTTGAAATGAATGGCGGTAATCAAGCGAAATTTATTGCCTCCGATGTTGAATACCGTGAACCGGCCGACCTGGTCGGCAGAAGGAAACGTGATCCGCAACTGGGCAAACGATGAGTACGTCGTTTTTCTGACAATTGCAAACCAGTGTCGGAGGGGCGTTCGCGCTTCCGGGTGTTTGCATGCGAATTCAATCAGCCTCCGTCTGGTGATGACATGCACGAATTACAGTATCTCATGGTGAGATATTCTGTCAATCCATGAGCTGAATCGGCGGGACCCTATGTGCATTGCGGAAATTGGCTTTTGGACACGCCGGATTGTAAAGACCATCAGCAATCTTCGAGGAGGAGCCCATGACTGATTCAGCACCCAATGAGCCCAAACCGACGCAGTCGGCGCGGGAAGGCGCGCGGGTTCGGTTTGAAGATACCGGCATCAAGAATTCCTACGCCAATGCCTG
>DATFCE010000014.1:0-11076 GCA_035253365.1 Nitrospiraceae bacterium | reverse complement strand
AATACCATGTTGGCGAACAACCAAGACCTGAACGAGATCTCGAATCTCCTGAAGCAGTGCGACCATGTCTCTGTCAGTTCCCATGTGACCCTCCATGTTGCGCCATCCGACCACCGAGTGGCATACGTATAGCTGGCCGACCTTCCGCTCGACCATTCCGCGCACGGTGTACGACCTAGGTCCCCCCGATCAGCCCTCTCGCTTGTTCCGGCGGACCGATATCCCGTAAGATGCCTGGATGACGCCGACCGAAGCACGCGCACAATTCAACTATTTGATGACCTTATGCATCAGAAAGGCTGAGGCGTTTGGCCCATTGGCCATGACTTTTGTGAAGGAACACGATCTCGATCAGCTCGAACTGACTCCTGAGGAGCAATTCAATCTGCTCATGGCGACGGCGGAGGCGTTTGCCGAGGAGCCGAAACGTTACGTTCACAAGCTGGAATGCCTGCAGCGGGCCTCGCAAATTCTTTCGCGCACCCAGTATGCCGATCCGGATCTGGCTCGACACCTCAGGCAGGATATTCAAAAAACCTCGGCCGAATGGGATCTCTATAACGACGTGATGCGGAGCGGGCGGGTATCCTCCGCTTCTTCGATAATCGACAAACAACGGATCATCGTCGAGACCGACCTTCCCGATTATTTTCTGCAGACGGCCCAAAAACGAGCCGCGGCCTACTACCAGAACAAGTTCAAGTTGACGAAGGAAGCGAAGACCGCGCAGAACTTTTCCGGCCCCACGCGCCGGTTCGAACCGGGGAACGCCAGCGTGCAGAAAGAATTTGCGGGAGCCTGCGCGCCATTCATGAGCGCGCGGACCGGTGCTTTTCATCTCATGCTGCCGTTCGACGTGAAGATCAGCCGCACGCCGGACGATCCGCTTGAAGGTGCGCTGCGTATCTGGTACGCCAAAATGGGGTATTCGTTCCCGCTCCGCTATGAGATGGGAAAGCTGTGTAGTTTCTATGACGACACCGTGCTCGACATTCCCATGGATGATCCCGATCTGCTATTTGTCTCCGTGTCGCCTCTCAAGGAGCAGGAACTCGGGACTATTGAACGGCCGCTGCCGGATGACGTGCCTCCGGACATCGCCTTGCCCCGCGCCTTTCTGGACGGAACGAATTCTTTGGGGCCGTTCATTCAAGTTGCTTGCAATTTCAAAGTGTGGTTCGATCCCAATGTCGTCTCATTACTGATCCAGGGCGCGCCCGATCTGCATGAATATGGGTTGGAAGGCGCGGCGGGCCTTTTGACTCGGACCTATGCGACGGAAAAGGTCCATGCCTACGCGCAAGTCGGCAGCCGGCCGTGGCAGGAAGGGATGAGCTTCAACTTCGTGAACATGCATCTGCGACTGTTGCCGGACGTGACGGCCGCTCTCGTCCCGTTCAATACGCCGATCTTCTCCGTGTTCCCAGTCCTCAGCCGCCAGAGCTACAAGTTCGAAGATCGCCGCGCGCTTGACGGTGAAGCATGATCGATCTACGGAGTGATACCGTTACCAAACCGACCGCCGCTATGCGCGACGCCATGGCGCGCGCGGACGTCGGCGACGATGTGTACGGTGAGGATCCAACGGTCAACCGTCTGCAAGACATGTCGGCCCGGCTGGTCGGCAAGGAGGCTGCCCTTTTTGTGCCGACCGGGATTATGGCCAACCAACTCGCCATCCGCGTTCAGACTCGGCCGGGTGATGAAGTGATCGTGGAGAGCCGATCCCATGTCGTCCGCTATGAGCACGGCGCTGCAGCGGCCCTGTCGGGCGTGCAGTTTCACTGGATCATCGGCGAGCGGGGTCTCGTCACCGCGACCCAGATTGAAGCCGCGATCCGTCCTCGCGATCCGTATAGCCTCTCCACCGTGCTGATCTGTCTGGAAAACACGCACAACAGCGGAGGCGGCTCAATCTATCCGCCCAGCACGATCGAACGGATCAAAGCCGTCGCGCGCGCGCATGACATTCCGATGCATTTGGATGGCGCGCGCCTGTTTAACGCTGTCGTCGCGACCGGTGTCCCGGCAGCGGATTACGCGCGACATTTCGAGACCGTCTCGTTTTGCTTATCGAAGGGGTTGGGCGCACCGGTCGGATCGATCATTGCGGCCGATCGGGCCACAATCGAAAAATTGCGCCCGTTGCGGCGAATGTACGGCGGCGGCATGCGGCAGGCCGGCATTCTCGCCGCGGCGGGAATCTACGCGCTGGAGCATCACATTGCTCGCTTGCAGGAGGACCATGACCACGCCCGGCGATTGGCGGAGCGGCTTCAGAAAATCCCTGGTGTGTCGCTGAATCCCGCGCACGTGGAAACGAACATCGTCATGTTTGACGTGCCGGACACTAGCCGAACCGCCGCGCAAATTGTTATGGCGCTCAGAGAGAAAGGCGTGCTGATCAACGCGGTCGGTCCCAAGACCTTCCGGGCGGTTACGCATCTTGACGTCAGCGCCGCCGATATCGAGCGGGCCGGTGAATTATTCGCCTCCGTGCTCTCGTGATGACCGGCACGACGGTTGACGAATAATGGACGGACTCTCTAGAATGCGGCTTGTGCGTAGTCAACAATAGGACGTTTGGACATGCTGCAGACGGTCTCGTTTCAACAAATCTCAGCAATTCTCGAAGTCACCGACCGGTTGGGCCTTTCACGGGAGTGGGTCGAAATTCCGCTCTCTCCTGAACACCCCGGCGCGGTCCGCAAGCTGTCGAACGGCAAACTCGAAATCGTGGTCGATGCGGAGACGCCGTTTGATCAATGGTTGAATTCGCTCGACGCCGCGATTCGCGCTGTTCGATAGTCCCAACATACAACGTCACGATCGTTGCGATGACCATGACGACACCCTCGGATAACCTCACCCCCGCCTTGCCGACACGGGAGGAATTACAGGCCGAACTGGTGCCCGTCCCCGACTTACCGCCGCCGCCTGAGCCGCTGGACCCGCCGGGGACAGAAGACATCCTGGCCCAGGCGGTGAAGTATGTCCGCGGCAGGCGGGGGGCCGATCTTCTCGCCGTCATCCTTGTGGGATCGGCCTCCCGGCGAGCGTTGACTACCCATAGTGATCTCAACCTGATCGTGCTCGTGAAAGGCCAGGATGAGGGCGAAGAAATCGTCCGCGTGTCGTCTCGTTTGATCGATATCCGATACCGTAACCAGAAGGCCGTCGAGCAGGAAATGCCGCAGGCGCTGCGTCTGGCGCCCTTGCTCCGCAAAGGCCGAGTCCTGTTCGACCATGAGGCCCTCGGCGCCAAATTGGTGGAAAAGGCCGGACAGCGCTTTCGGCAGGGTCCGCCGCCCGCCGGCATGAATGAGAAGATCCACTTGAAGGCGGACTGTTTACATCGGTTAGGCAAGGCGGAAGATCTTAGTTACCAACCTTCGACATCCCACTACCTGCTCAATCTGTTCTTTGATGATTTGCTGCAGGCGTTCTTTCGACTCAAGGGCTATTGGCTGACCGCTCCCACGGATCTTCTGCGCTTTGTGAGCACGCGGGACGCCGCTGTCGGAGACTTGCTCGAACGCGCGATGACCACCTCGACCTTGGCCGAACGCCTGGCGCTCAGCCGTCAGCTTGCCAATCTGATATTTAAGGATATTCCGAATCCTCCGCGAGTCGATTAGCGCTCTTTTCTTTCTCCCCTCCCTTCTTGCTACAATGCGACCGGCACCTTTGATGAACCCTGATCACGTTCCTCCGGGTGAAGCCCCATGGAGTGATCACGACTCATCTCAATGCCGATTCGATGGTTGGCCGCGATGATCGCAGGGGAAAAATTATATCCGGACGCCGGTTAGCCTTGCCCCGTGGCGTCCAAACGGTACGCCATTGTCTCTCGCGTCACGAGCTCGGCATCACCCCGCTGAAAGGTGTCAATCAGTCGCAGATCTCCCGCCTGCTTCTCATGGAGATCCAAGAACCCGAACGTCTCGGCTCACTGGCGGCAACCGCTGAGCGTCACAATGTAGACCTTCATATCTATGACCATCATCGGCGCACCGACACGGGCGAACAGCAGGTAGCGCGCCGAGGAAGAACGCCCCACGGCATTGCGTCTGGCGACGTCTTGATACACCCTGGTTCTCGCAGCGATCTTCACCGTGCTTATGGTCTCTGTGCTAGAATCGGCTATCGTTGTGGTGCTGGTGGATCAAAAAGAGATCGCAATGGAAATCGGATTCGTCGGATTAGAGAAGATGGGGCTCAATATGGTGACACGCCTCCGCCGAGACGGACACCAGGTCGTCGCTTTACGATCGCAATCCTGAAATTGTTCGGCAAGCCGAGAATGAAGGCTGCATCGGCGCGTCATCGTTAAAGGAGATAATCGACAAATTGCGCGCGCCCAGAGCCGTCTGGATGATGGTGCCGTCGGGCGCGCCGACTGAAGAACTATCATGTGCCCTTGCGGCCATGATGCAATCGGACGAAGCGGTGATCGACGGGGGCAATACCAGATATCACGACGTGCGGCGTGCCGACGCCTTTGAAAGCCAAGGGCGTTCACTACGTCGACGCGGAAACAAGCGGCGGCATCTGGGGCCTCTCGGAAGGCTACCGTCTGATGATTGGAGGCGACGAGGTGATCGTGAAACGCTTGGCTTCGATTTTCCAAACCCTGGCTCCCGAGTCCGGATGGGCGCATGTCGGCGGCCACGGGGCCGGCCACTACGTTAAAATGGTGCACAACGGCATCGAATACAGCATGATGCAGGGGTATGCGGAAGGTTCGAATTGATGTCGAAGAGTGACTATCAGTTGGACCTCGCCAAAATCGCGAACCTCTGGATGCACGGCAGTGTGGTGCGCTCATGGCTGTTGGCGCTCACGGCGGGAGCCTTGTCCAAGGACCCCAGACTGGAGAAGCTGCAAGGCTATGTGCAGGACTCCGGCGAGGGGCGTTGGATGATTCAGGATGCCATCGACAAGGATGTGCCCGTCCCGACTTTAACGACGGCGCCCTTTACGCGCTTTCGCTCCCGCCAATCGGAGTCATTCGCAGAACGTCCCGGACCGTGGAGGCGCTGCGTATCGCGCTCGGTCTCGCGACAGAAAATGCTGGCTGCGCTGCGCAACGCGTTCGGCGGCCATGCCGTTCGGCGATAAACGTTTGTCGAGAGCAGGAGTCAATGATGTTGGAGCCAGGGCAAGGCCCGGAAGCCGGTTCCCTCTCTGGAAAAGGCTTCCCGCCTGAACCATGCACAGTGGTCATTTTCGGCGGATCCGGCGACCTCGCTCGCCGCAAGCTTCTGCCGGCCCTCTATAACCTCTTCCTCGATCGGATGCTTTCATCGGACTTTGCCGTGCTGGGATGCGGGCGCACGTCCCTCAGCGATTCCGACTTCAGAGCCATGGCGCGTGAAGGCGTGTCGAAGTATTCCAGGCAAGCGTTGAATGAAACGGCATGGCCGGAATTTGAGCGCCGCCTCTTCTATCAAGCCGCCGCCACCGATGATCCCCGGGACTATCCGACCATCAAAGCCCGGGTGGAGAAGATCGAAGCCGACATGAAGCTTCCGGGCAACCGGATTTTTTATCTCGCGATCCCACCCACCTCATTCACCGCGGTGAGTCAAGGACTACAGCAGGCCGGCATGGTGCATCCGCCGGACCGCTCCCATCCGTTTTGCCGGATCATCGTTGAAAAGCCGATCGGGCATGATCTCGACTCGGCCCGCGAGATCAACGCCAAGATGGGCGCCGTGTTCGACGAAACGCAAATCTTCCGGATCGACCATTATCTCGGCAAGGAAACCGTTCAGAATATCCTGGTTCTGCGCTTCGCCAACAGCATCTTCGAGCCGATCTGGAACCATAAATATATCGATCACGTTCAGATATCGGTCGGGGAGACCGAAGGCGTCGGCACCCGTGCGGGGTACTATGAGGACTCCGGAGCGCTACGGGACATGGTGCAAAATCATCTGCTTCAGCTTCTGTGCTTGATCGCCATGGAACCGCCGTATTCCTTGGATTCCGACGTGGTGCGCAATGCGCGGATCGACGTGCTCCGCTGCCTTCGCCCCATTCAGGGCCGCGACGTCGAACGATTTACCGTCCGCGCTCAGTATGGTCACGGCAAAGCGCATGGCAAGGATGTGCCCGGCTATCGTCGCGAGCAGGGCGTTCAGCCGGATTCCACCGTCGAAACGTATGTCGCGCTGAAGGTGTTCGTCGAGAATTGGCGGTGGGCGGGCGTGCCGTTCTACTTACGTACCGGAAAAGCGCTGCCGAAACGAGCCAGCGAAGTGGCGGTCCAATTCAAAGAGATTCCCCAAATTCTGTTTAACGCCAAAGCTCAGCAGGCTCCGAACGTCCTCGCCTTGCGGATACAACCGGAAGAAAGCTTTTCCCTGCGGGTCATTTCCAAAGTGCCCGGTTCCAAAGCGCAGACCCATCCCGTCGAAATGAACTTCAGCTACCGCGATGCCTTCGGCGTCGCGTCGCCGGAAGCCTATGAACGCCTGCTGCTCGATGTGATGGTCGGCGATGCGTCCTTGTTCATGCGCCGAGACGCGGTGGAAACGTCATGGGCCTGGATCACCATGATCCTCGACGGCTGGAAAGCGGAAGAGGCCAAATGGCTCCCGGAATACGCGGCGGGCACCTGGGGTCCGGTGGAAGCCGACCGTCTCATTCAAAGTGACGGCCGCAGGTGGCGCGTGTTGTAGCATGCCGATGTCGGTGACCGGACGTCATCAGGTATCCGGCGGCACATCAAGTTGCTTGAGAATATCGGTTTTCCTCGCCATGCCGCCGATGAATCGCTCGAATCGCCCGTTTCGGTACAAGGCCAGCGCCGGCAATGAGGAAATCTCGAGTTCGGCGGGAATCTGATAATTGTCCTGCACATTCATCTTCAGGATCAGCAGGCGTGAACCGACTTCTTCGCGGATTTTTTCCAGCTCCTTCATGAGGACCTGACAACCTCCACACCCCGGCTGCCAAAATTCCACCAAGACGGGCGTCGTCGCGCGTTCGACGACTCGATCAAACTCTCGGTCGGTAATGTCGGGAATCACGCGGCGCGGCCTTCACTGTGACCGCTCGTGCGATCGTTCCAAAGAGGGAAGCCATGCCGCAAAGACCTGCTCGTAGAGGAGGTCGGCCAGCCGCGCATAGCCGTCCGTCGTGAGATGTAAGCCGTCATTCGAATACCGTGCCGCCAGACAGAGCGTTTCTGGCTCGGCCGTCGCCGTAAAGAGATCGACGCACGGAATCCCCTTGCGGCGACAGTAATCGGTAATCAAATCATTGAGGGATCGACGCCGCATAAGATGGTCGGCGAGAAATGATCCTGACTCCTCAGTCTCGCCTTCCAGCCGGATGGACGGGACCGTGACGGCCACCGGCCGCACACCGGCGCCGAGTGATTGTTCATACATCTTTAACAGATTCCGCATGATGTCCGCCGGGTCGGCGTTCCAGCCCAAATCGTTCGTCCCTCCGAGGATGACGACCGCGTAGGGCCGATGATTCAAGACATCCTGACGGAAACGCAGTGCCATCTCGCCGGTCACTTCGCCGCAGATTCCTCGGATCATCACCCGTACACCGGCACCGAGTCGTTCCTTCAACCGAGCCCCGTACGGGGTCTCGCGAAGCATCGGGGAGTCCGGAGTCGGAGACTGATAGCCCACGGTCAGACTGTCGCCGAAGCACACGATGAGTGGAGATTCCGCAGTATCGATCATAGTGGTTCTGTTGAAGCGTGAAGAGCGATTGTATCCGGCCCGCCGTGGATTGACAAATGCTCCACCAGCGGGGACACTTTCACAGTAACAATACCGGAGATGATTGTTTCTACATGCGTCCGCCCACCGCTCCCGCCAAACCAACAATGCCCGATTCACACACCGACCACTGCGCGCCCGCGTCAACACGGCAGCGAGTGTTGAAAGCATCCGAACAGGACGTACCGGAACTTCCGGCCATCCGGCAGTTATTGGCCTTGTTGGATAAGACCTTCAAAACTGCGCGGACCTACGGGCCGCAGAATCCCGTCGCGCAACGCTTCTACCAGCAGTTTTATCACGATCTGACCGCGCATCTGGATGCCTATGACAGCATGCTGTTCTTAGTCCAACGCTCTGAGCTGTATTACAAAGGCTATTCCGTCTATCAAGCCTCCTCGCCGACGGAAAATTTGGCGTTCAAGCTCCACGCGGATGGGATCCGTGAGTTGGCCCTCCATAAGGGCCTGAGCCAAGACGACCTCTCCTTCCTTCTTGAAGCGTTGGGCGCAACGTATGATCCTGAAGTCTCGGACGACGATGTCGTGACACGTCTCTGGGAAAAGAACTTGGCGACGATTACCATTGTCACCGCCGAAGAGATCCTCAAATCGTCGGAAATGGCGGACTATGTCACGCCGCAAGACGCGCAGACGCTCAACAGCCCCGTCTCCAATCTTCGGCATGTCGCCTCCTCGGAAATGTCCCGTACGGCGCCAGACGACCGAATAAGCCCGACCAGCCTGCAGCCGCTCACCGTTCTTGTGGGGTACGACGTGACGCCTCAGGAACAGGAGAAGCTGGCGCAGGATGTCGAGGCGGAATCTTCCAGAGACGATACCGCCTATCTGCTCGACATGCTGACTGCCATCCTGGCCAGCGAACAATCACATCCTCTCCTCTTAAAGCTGTTTGAGCTGTTTGCAGACATCCTCGACGGGTTGACGAGGCGGGGAAATTGGAAACTCTTGCGTACCATCGTCGGCCTGCTCCATGAGTCTCGGGATTTGTGTCCCAACCTGGTGGACGCGCACAAGAACAAACTGATCGAGCTCGTGGATTCCATGGGGAGTCCTGGACGCCTCAAAGCGATCGAAGAGGCCCTGAATGCGAATCCCGATAGTCCCGTCGAGGATCTGCAGGCGCTGTTCCTCCTGCTCAAGCCGACTGCGGTGCCGGCGCTCTGCGCATTGATGGCTAATCTGAAACAGAAGTCGCATCGCCTGATGATGTGCGAGGTACTGACCGAACTCGCTCGTCAAAATCCCGCACAATTGGCAAAAGGCCTATCCGATCCTCGGTGGTACTACGTTCGAAATCTGGTGTACATCATCGGCAAAGTCAACAACCCGCAGTTGACGAAGTCACTTGAACCTCTGTCGGCCCATCAGGACGTGCGCGTGCGTAAAGAGGTCCTCAAGACGCTGCGCACTCTCTGTCAAAGCGGCTCGGCTGATCGGTTTATCGTCTTCTTGAGCGACCACGAAGAATCGATTCGTCTTTTGGCGGTGAAAATTCTGACCACCGGACAGTACACCGCCCCATTTAAGCTGTGGTCTCCCGTGGTGACTTCCAAAGTCTTTCAAGATCGGTCGTTCACGGAAAAGCGCGGCGTGTTCGAGGCTATGTGCCGAGCGGCCGGCGAAGAAATCGTGCCCTATTGCGGCGACCTGGTCACCCGGTGGGTCTGGACCAATCGAAAGGTCCACCAGGAGGCGGCGGTGCTGGCTGCCGAAGCGTTGGGGAGAGTCGGCACGCCCGCAGCGGTCCAGGCTCTGGAAGCCGGGAAGAAGCGGATGAACCGTACCATACGCCAGGCTTGCGCTAAAGCGCTCGCCATGCACACCCAGAGGCATGCGACATGACCGACATCACCACATCCGGCCAACTGCCGCCAGCCACGCCCCCCGCCGAGGAACCGCTTCTCACGCATGAAAAATCTCTTCAAGGCAAAATCGGTCAAGGCTCCGAGGCCCGGGATATTCTCGATCAGCAGATTCTGTGGCTGGGGTCTCAATGCGTGACCCACTTACATGCGCTGATCAAAACCGCCCGCATTCATGATCGGACCAACGCCGCGCTCACTCAGCCGGTAGAGGCTATCCTCACCATCATTAAAACATTAGGTCACGATGCGCCCGTTGTCCTGCGTCTTCAGAACGATTTCCTCTTTCTGGGTGAGATGCATCTGAAAATGACGACGCAGCAATTGGCGGTGTTCTCCGGGGTGATGGACGTGCTGAACGGCTGGCGGATCGGCACTATTTCGTTTTCACCGTCAATGGAGTCGAAAGATCTGCGGGAGTTTGCCTATCTGCTGGCAACCTTGGATTCGGATACTTCCTCCATCGAGGACTTGATGCGGCTGATGAATGAGCGACAGGTCCGGGGCATCGAACTGGAAGAATCAAAATCGGTGATCCTGAGGGGGAGCGACCGTAAGAAGGTCGCCAAAATCCTGGCCAAAAACTCTTACGCCAAGGCAGCGGGCAGCGTGCAGGATCTTGTACAGAAAGTCAGAGAAGGGAGGCCGCCGAGTTTCAAGCAGGCCAAACGAGCGATCCAAAGCGTGGTCGATCTGATGAAATATGACGAATCGATTCTGTTAGGGCTGACCACCCTACGCTGTCACGATCAATACACGCATAACCATTCCGTCAATGTCTCTCTTCTTTCCATCGCCTTGGGAAATCGGGCCGGGTATCCCAAAAAGGAACTGGCCGACCTGGGCCTCGCCGCGCTGTTTCACGATATGGGCAAGGCCTCCATCCCGCTTGAGGTCCTCAACAAGCCGGGCGAATTTACAGAGGACGATTGGCGCGTCATGCGCAGCCATCCAACGGACGGGGTCCTGAGTATGATACGGCTCCGCGGAATGACGAATATGCCCGGGAGAATGGCCTCGGCGGCCTTTGAGCATCACATGAACTACGATTTTTCAGGCTATCCCAAGCTCACGGTCCCGTGGGCGCAGTCACTCACCGGCCGAATTTTGACCATCGCGGATTGCTATGATGCCATGACGTCGGCGCGCGTCTACCGGCGCGAGCCCCTCGCACCGGAAAAAGTGCTCAAGATCATGCTCGCCAAGAGCGGTCAGTCGTTCGACCCGATCCTGCTGAAATTATTCGTCAACTGCGTCGGCCTCATTCCGATCGGCAGCTTGGTTTTTCTGGATACCGATGAGTTGGCGGTGGTGCTACGGCCGAATACGGGGGAACATGCGGCTCAACGGCCCATCGTGAAAATTATCACGGATCGGACCGGCAACCCGCTCGAAGGCCCAGAAGTGGATCTCACCGAGACCGACGAGGAAGGGCAATATCGG
>DATFCE010000013.1:0-4605 GCA_035253365.1 Nitrospiraceae bacterium | reverse complement strand
TGGCCATCCCCCGGTCCGACGCCACCTTCGTCAACGCCGAGGTGAGCGTCGTCTTCCCATGGTCCACGTGCCCGATCGTCCCGATATTTACATGGGGCTTGCGCCGCTCAAACTTCGACTTCGCCATGTCCCCCTCCTTCTCCCACGCTGGCTAGGCCGGACGCCCCTTCAACTATGGCGACCGGGAAAATCCTTATCACGATGCGCTATTCGCCCCGGTTCTTGGCGATGATCTGTTCAGCAATTTGCTTCGGAACCGGCTCGTACCGCTCGAACTCCATGCTATAGGTGGCTCGGCCCTGCGTTCGCGAGCGAAGGTCCGTCGCATATCCGAACATTTCGCTAAGCGGAACAGCCGCTTCAATGGCCTGAGAGCCGGCTCTCACTTTGATGCCTTGAATCTTTCCACGCCGGCCGTTCAGGTTCCCTATCACATCACCCATATATTCCTGGGGCACCAAGACTTCGACTTTCATAATCGGTTCGAGCAACACCGGGTCGGCCTTTCGGCAGGCATCCTGAAAACCCATCGAGCCCGCGATCTTGAAGGCCATCTCATTGGAGTCGACGTCGTGATAGGACCCATCGATCACGGTCACACGAACGTCGCGCAACGGATAACCGGCCAACACTCCCGTCTCCATCCGCTCCTTGACCCCTTTTTCAATCGCAGGGATGTATTCTCTGGGAATCGCCCCTCCCACAATCTTGTTCACGAACTCAAATCCCACTCCCGGCTCACTGGGCTCGACGGTGAGGACCACATGGCCATATTGCCCCCGGCCACCGGTTTGCTTGATGTACTTCGCCTCCGCTTCTGCGGCCCGCCTGATCGTTTCACGGAAGGCTACCTCAGGCTTTCCGACATTGGCCTCGACCTTAAATTCACGAAGCAGTCGATCGACGATAATTTCGAGGTGAAGCTCACCCATCCCGGCAATGATGGTTTGAGCAGTTTCCTCGTCCGTGCGAACTCGGAATGACGGATCTTCCTGGGCGAGTTTCTGAAGCGAGAAGCCAAGTTTTTCCTGGTCTTGTTTGGTCTTAGGCTCAATCGCCATCGCAATCACGGGCTCGGGGAATTTCATGACTTCGAGCAGGATCGGATGCTTCTCATCACACAGCGTATCGCCGGTCGTCGCGCCCTTTAGCCCCACCGCCGCCGCGATATCCCCGGCATAGACCGTATCGATATCTTCCCGCTTATTGGCGTGCATCTTGAGGAGCCGGCCAATTCGCTCTTTGGCATTTTTGGTAATGTTGTAAACAGATGTTCCTGTTTTCAAAGTTCCAGAATAAACCCGAAAGTACGTGAGCTGCCCGGCAAAGGGATCGGTCATAATTTTGAACGCGAGCGCGGCAAACGGCTCGTCATCACTGGCTTGGCGCTTCAACTCCTTGCCGGAATCCGGATCAACCCCTACGACGGGAGGAATATCGAGCGGAGACGGAAGGTAGTCCACCATGCCGTCCAACAACTGCTGCACACCTTTATTTTTAAACGCCGATCCGCACAGAACGGGCGTGATTTTCATCGCAATCGTGCCGGCCCGAATGGCTTTTTTGACATCGGCTTCGCTCAGCGTCTCGCCGTTGAGATAGCGCTCCAGCACTTGCTCGTCGTGCTCGGCCACCGCTTCCAGCATCTTTTCTCGATACTCTTTGGCCAACTCGGCCATATCGGCGGGAATTTCCTCGACCTTATATTTCGCACCCAATGATTCATCGTCGTAGACATAGGCTTTCATTTGGACCAAATCGATGGAGCCGCGGAATTCGGCTTCGCGCCCAATCGGCAGGTGGATCGGAACAGGATTGGCGCCCAGTCGATCGATCAAGGATTGCACGCTGGCAAAAAAGTCGGCCCCGATGCGATCCATCTTATTCATGAAAGCAATTCTAGGCACGCGGTACTTATCCGCCTGGCGCCACACGGTCTCGGACTGCGGCTCCACGCCTTGAACGGAATCAAAGACAGCCACCGCGCCGTCGAGCACGCGCAACGATCGCTCGACCTCGATCGTGAAGTCGACGTGGCCCGGCGTATCGATGATGTTGATCCGATACTCATGCCAAAAGCAGGTCGTGGCCGCCGATGTGATGGTGATGCCACGCTCACGCTCCTGCTCCATCCAATCCATGGTCGCCGCGCCATCGTGGACTTCGCCCATGCGGTGCGAGACACCGGTGTAGAACAGAATCCGCTCCGTCGTCGTCGTCTTACCGGCATCAATATGCGCCATGATGCCGAGATTTCTTGTTCGATCCAGGGAAACTCGCCTGGCCACGTGACCTCCCAAAACAACGATGCTGCAGCGGCCACCCTTAACGGTTGGGCTGCGGGTGCAGGGCAACCGCTTGCCCTTTCGCAGCGTGGCCCAACTGCAGCACGGTGAAACCTTGCCGGATCTCCTACCAGCGATAATGAGCAAAGGCCTTATTGGCCTCGGCCATTCGATGGGTGTCTTCGCGCTTCTTGACTGATGCGCCGGTATTGTTGGCTGCGTCAAGCAGCTCGCCGGCCAACTTTTCCGACATGCTCTTTCCGCCCCGAGCCTTCGCGTATTGAGCAATCCAACGCAAAGCGAGCGACATACGGCGGACAGGACGAATCTCAACGGGCACTTGATACGAGGCGCCGCCGACCCTCCGAGATTTGACTTCGACCACAGGCTTCACATTATCAATGGCAGCCCGAAATACCTTCAGGGGCTCATTCCCGGTTTTTTCATGAATGACATCGAAAGCCCCGAAACAGATCTGCTCTGCTGTACTTTTCTTTCCACCCGACATCAACATATTGATGAATTTGCTCACCACTTTGTCATGATGGCGGGGGTCCGGCTGCACTTCACGCTGTCCGAATATTCGTCGTCTCGGCATCGCTTTCCCACTATTTGGTGATCTGGTGATTTCTTAATCTGGTTGATTTTAAAAGCTGCCGAAAATCACCAATCACCATTGTTACTTTCTTATTTCGGGCGCTTCGCACCGTACTTCGAACGCCCCTGTTTTCGATTGGCCACGCCGACGGCGTCCAGCGCGCCGCGCACGATGTGATAACGGACACCGGGAAGGTCTTTGACGCGGCCGCCGCGAACGAGCACAATGGAGTGTTCTTGCAAGTTGTGTCCGACACCCGGAATGTACGAGGTGACTTCCATGCCATTCGTTAAACGCACACGCGTCACTTTGCGCAATGCCGAGTTGGGTTTTTTCGGCGTAGACGTATAAACGCGGATGCAGACGCCACGCTTTTGCGGACACCGCTTGAGCGCCGGGCTTTTGGTTTTTCCCTTTGCCAGCCGCCGGCCCTGACGCACTAACTGATTAATCGTTGGCATGCATTCCTCATCTTTTCACTCGCTACCGTCCAAAGCCGACGGATTATAATGAAGCGATAGAATCGTGTCAAGCCGAATAACGGCTCGGCGCGTTTATCCGCCCGACTCTCCCTCGGCTTTCTGAACGTCCTGTCCGATTTGGGCAGGCTCATCGGTCAACGCAGGAACCGGCACTTCTTGCCGGGGGCTGATGACATACGTGTCTCGATATTCGTCGAACCCCGTCCCGGCCGGAATTAGGCGACCGACGATCACATTTTCTTTCAGCCCCAGCAGGGAATCTTCCCGGCCATTGATCGAAGCTTCTGTCAGCACGCGGGTTGTTTCCTGGAACGACGCGGCTGAAATAAAACTATCCGTCGTCAAGGCCGCTTTGGTAATGCCCAGCAGGACCGGTTTCCCCAACGCCGCTTGGCCGCCATTGGCAAGTACCCGTTCGTTCTCGTCGTCGAAGGCAAACTTGCTGACCTGGCTTCCGGGGAGAAATTCTGTATCACCCGGGTCCTCGATTCGCACCTTTCTCAACATCTGGCGCACGATAATCTCGATATGCTTATCGTTGATCGAGACACCTTGCAGCCGATACACATCCTGCACTTCATCAACCAAATACTTCTGAAGCTCCTTGGGTCCCAACACATCGAGGATGTCATGCGGGTTCGCGGATCCGTCCATGAGCGGCTCACCGGCCCGGACCCAATCTCCTTCATGCACGTTGACGTGCTTTCCTTTAGGGATGAAGTACTCCTTTACGTCGCCGAGTTTGTTATCGACCAACACCTTGCGCATCCCTTTGACGAACCCGCCGTACGAGACCTCACCGTCGATTTCACTGATGACGGCTTGCTCCTTCGGCTTTCTGGCTTCGAACAGTTCGGCCACACGAGGCAGACCGCCGGTGATGTCTTTGGTTTTCGTCGTCTCCCGCGGGATTTTTGCCAGTACATCTCCCGGGTGTACGGCGCCGCCTTTCTCCACGAGAATATGCGCGCCGACAGGCAACAGATACCGAGCCACCGCCGCGGCGCTCGACACCTTGGCCGTCTTGCCGCCTTCATCCTTGATTGAAATTCGAGGCCGCAAGGTGGCGCCGGTATGCTCAATAACGACCTTGCGGGAAAGACCCGTGACTTCGTCGAACTCTTCCTTCATCGTCACACCTTCGACGATGTCCCCGTAGGCGACCTTGCCGCCGACATCCGTTAGGATAAGTAAGGAATAAGGATCCCATTCCACGAGCTTCTGTCCCGCCTCAACACGT
>DATFCE010000012.1:0-3300 GCA_035253365.1 Nitrospiraceae bacterium | reverse complement strand
CGCGGCAAGAAAAGCTCGTCATGGACGCCAATGAAGTGGCACGGGCGCTCACACGCATCGCGCATGAAATTCTCGAACGCAACAAGGGGACGGAACGATTGGCGCTGGTCGGCATTCGGACCGGCGGCGTGTACCTGGCGCACCGCCTGGTGAAGCGGATTCAGGATATTGAGCACACGCAGGTGCCCATCGGAGAACTCGATATTACGCTCTATCGGGACGACTTGGCGACACGCAAGGACCAACCGTTGTTGCGAAAAACGTCGGTCCCGTTCAACATTTCCGATCGCAAGATCGTGCTCGTCGATGATGTGCTCTTCACCGGTCGAACCATTCGAGCCGCGATGGACGGCCTGATCGATCTCGGCCGTCCGGCGGAGATTCAGTTGGCGGTGCTCGTGGACCGGGGGCATCGGCAATTACCGATCAAAGCCACGTTTATCGGCAAGAATATTCCGACCTCTCGTGAGGAAATTGTTCACGTATTTTTGGAGGAGGGCGGCGAGGATGATCGCGTCGCCATTCTCAAGGAGAAATAAAACGGCATCTTGACGATGGTCAGCCCAGGGGAGGCGCCGATGAGCCTCAAGTATAAGGATTTGACCAGCATCGCGGCGTTGTCCGCCGAAGAAATCCGACTCATTCTCGATACCGCCGATTCCTTCAAAGAGGTGACGGGACGTGAGATCAAGAAGGTGCCGGCGTTGCGAGGCAAGACGGTCGTCAATCTGTTTTTCGAGCCCAGCACCCGTACGCGGACTTCCTTTGAGCTAGCGGCCAAACGTCTCAGCGCGGATGTGATCAACTTCTCACCCTCGGCCAGCAGCGTCGTAAAAGGCGAGACCTTACTCGATACCGCGCGGAACATCGAAGCGATGCAGGCCGATATCATCGTGCTTCGCCATCCGGCGGCCGGGGCGGCCGACACCTTGGCGCGTGGCGTGAAGTCGTCCGTCATCAACGCCGGCGACGGATGGCATGAACATCCCACTCAAGCCCTGCTTGATTTATTCACCCTCCGGGAAAAGAAGCTGGAGTTCAAAGGACTCCGCGTGGCCATTGTCGGAGATGTCGCCCATAGCCGAGTCGCGCGGTCGAATATTCATGCGTTGACCAAGTTGGGAGTGGAAGTCAGAGCGGTCGGCCCCCCGACGATGATGCCGGCCGCTCTCGATCGGCTTGGGGTGCGTGTCTATTACGATCTCGATGAGGCGTTGCGGGGCGTGGATGTCATCATGATGCTGCGGTTGCAATTAGAACGACAGGGCAGAGCTTTGTTTCCCACGATTCGGGAATATTCCCGCCTCTATGGGCTGACCGCCGAACGGTTGAAATTGGCCGAATCCGGCGCGCTTGTCATGCATCCGGGACCAATCAACCGAGGCGTCGAGATTGCGCCCGATGTGGCCGACAGTTTTTCGTCGGTGATTCTCGACCAAGTGGCAAACGGCGTCGCCGTGCGCATGGGTGTCCTGTATCTCCTCTCAGGAGGAGGCAATTAAAGAATCTGTTGATTTGCTGATTTGTAGATTTTTCAGAATGAGACCGACATTCACCAAATGATCCAATCACCAAATCACCATATTCTTATCAAAGGCGGGTATGTCGTCGATCCCGGACGCGTCAATGGTCCGGCCGATGTCCTTATCGAAAACGGAACCATCGCGGCCGTCGGCCCGCGTGTGACCGCTCCGGCAAAAAAAGGAGAAGCGTCCGTGACGGTCATCGACGCGAGCGGTAAACTGGTCTTGCCCGGTTTTGTAGATCTCCACGTTCATCTCCGCGAGCCGGGATTCGAATACAAGGAAACGATAGAGACCGGCACCGCCGCCGCCGTCGCGGGCGGATTCACTTCGGTGTGCTGCATGCCGAATACGGTCCCGGTCAACGATAACCAAGCCATTACGGAATTCATGTTGGAGCAGGCGCAGGTCGCCGGCCATGCTCGCGTCTTTCCCGTCGGCGCCATAACGAAAGGTTCTGAGGGCAAAGAGCTGGCGGAAATCGGCGATCTTCGGCGCGCCGGCTGCGTGGCCATTTCCGACGATGGACTGCCTGTGATGAATAGTCTGGTCATGCGTCGAGCCATGGAATACGCGCTCGCCTTCGATTTGCCGGTGATTGATCACTGCGAGGATCTGCATCTGTCGGAAGGCGGATGTATGAACGAGGGGCTGGTGTCCACACAGTTAGGCCTTCAAGGTATCCCGTCGGCTGCCGAAGAGGTGATGGTGGCTCGGAACCTGGCGCTCGCCGAGCTGACCGGCGCACGCCTGCACCTGGCGCATGTGAGCACAGCAGGCTCCGTTCGAATGGTCCGGGAGGCCAAGACCCGGGGCATTCGAGTCACGGCCGAAGCCTGTCCTCATCATTTCACGTTGACGGAGGAAGCGGTACGGGGATTCAACACGCTGGCGAAAATGAATCCCCCGCTACGCGCCTGGCACGACGTGCACGCCATTAAAGAAGGTCTTCGGGATGGGACGATCGACGTGATCGCGACGGATCACGCTCCACACGCCGCGCAAGAGAAGCAGCAGGAGTTTGCCGCGGCCCCCAACGGAATCGTCGGCCTGGAGACGGCGTTGCCGTTGACCCTGGCCCTTGTTGAAGAAGGGGTGTTATCTCTCGAGCGCGCGATTGCCAAACTGACGACCGAACCGGCGCGCGCCTTCGGTCTGGATGTCGGGACGCTGGCGCCCGGAGCCAAGGCCGATCTCACTGTGGTGGATCAAACGGCTCCTTGGGAAGTGGACCCCTCTCGATTCAGATCAAGGAGCCGAAATACGCCGTTCGCCGGATGGAAAGTGAAAGGCCTCGTTCAACTCACGATCGTGGGCGGGCGAATCGTCTATCAACCGGCCTGAACGAGATGGCGCCTTCAGTTAGACGATGGCTGCTGGTGTGCTATACCTGTGAAGTGATGGCGTTGGCCGTATGGACGGGAGGACTGCTCGTGATTGTCGGTTCGGTCATTCCCGCCGTATTTAATTCATTCGGGATGGAGGCGGGAGGACGATTTCTCACCAGAGTGTTCGATGGCTATAATCGATTTGTGCTCGCCGCGATTGCGTTGCTGGTCGCCGCAGGGGCCGGTCGTGCATGGATTGCTGCGCGGTACCAGTTCACCCGTCACGCGTCTCTTCACGTGGAGATGGTTCTTCTCGGCCTCATGATCGCGGTTGCGCTCACGATTATCCTGTGGCTGGGACCGGTGTCAGTGAGCATGCAGGAGGCCGCATTTGCCGTCAAAGACGAAGCGGGCAAGAAACCGGCGTACGACGCATTCTTTAAAGCGCA
>DATFCE010000011.1:0-4246 GCA_035253365.1 Nitrospiraceae bacterium | reverse complement strand
GACCTTTTTCCCGCACTGCGGCCGGCGTGCCGCAGGCGATCAGATCGGCATAGGCGAACACTTCCGCCCGAATAAATCCGCGTTCCATATCGGAATGAATCTTTCCCGCTGCCGCCGGAGCCTTGGTCCCCGCGCGAATCGGCCAGGCCCTGGACTCTTCTTCCCCCGCGGTAAAGAACGTGATCAGGGCGAGCAGGTCATAGGCGGCTCTGGTCAGCCGGACCAGCCCCGATTCGGCCAGGCCCAATTCCCGAAGATACGCCTCTCGCTCCTCGGCCGGGAGCGCGGACAGCTCGGCTTCGAGCTGGCCGCAGATGGTGACGACCCTCGCGCCTTTTTTCTCCGCCAATGCCTGCACGACCTGGACATGCGGATCATCAGCCCCGATGCCTTCCGAGACGTTGGCGACGAACAGCACGGGCTTCGCCGAGAGCAATTGGAACTCCGAAAGCATGGACAGCTCCTCGCTGTTGAACGGCTGACCTTTGAGCCACTCCCCTTTATTCAACAGATCGGTGAGCTGCTGCACGAACGCCATTTCCTTACCCGCTTTGGCATCGCCCGACCTCAGCCGCTTCTCAAGGCGTTGGCGCCGGCGCTCCAGCGTTTCGAGATCGGCGAGCATCAGTTCGGTTTCGATCGTGGCGATGTCCTTTTCGGGATCGACACCGCCGCCGACATGCACCACATCCGGATCTTGAAAGCATCGGACCACGTGCATCAACGCATCCACTTCCCGAATTTGAGCCAGAAACTGGTTGCCGAGCCCTTCACCTTGGCTGGCGCCTTGGACAAGGCCCGCAATATCCCGCACTTCCAAGGTGCTCGGCGTCACTTTGCGGGATTGGAAAATCTCCACCAGCCGGGTCAGACGAGGATCGGGAACGGGCGCAATGCCCACATTGGTCTCAACCGTGGAAAATGGATAATTCGCCGCCACGGCCCCGGCTCCGACCAATGCGTTAAAGACCGTGGTCTTGCCGACGTTCGGCAGGCCGATCATGCCGCAACATAAACCCATCGGTTACTCTTGCCCTTCCTGCTCTCGCACGTGAAATCGATTCATCGCCACATCGAGGCCTTCCGCGATGGCGCATTCCAACGCCTGTACCGCTCGATCCAGCGCCGCATCGATCAGAGGCGATTCCTCCGGCGTAAATGGAGACAGCACGTAGTCGGCGGTCTCTTCCCCGGGGCGGGGCCGTCCAATCCCAATCTTCAGCCGACTAAACTGGTTGGTATCCAGCGCTGTGAGTAGCGAAAGAATTCCATTGTGGCCGCCTGATCCGCCGTTGCGTTTCAGCCGGAGACGGCCCGCCGGCAAGTCCAAATCGTCGTGGAGGACGAGCAGATCATGCGATGACAATCCGTATGTATCGACCCACGCCTTGACAACCGGTCCAGTGAGGTTCATCCAGGTCAGCGGCTGAATCAGCATGACCTCGATTGCGCCGACTCGGCCACGTCCCTGGAGCGCGGCTCCCGATAACGTCAGGCTGACCTTCCATCGATCCGCGGCTCGCTGCAGCGCCATGACGCCGGCATTGTGCCGCGTATCGGCATACCGCTCGCCGGGGTTCCCGAGGCCGACGATGAGGCGCAAGGCTACTTCTTCTTCTCCTCCTTGGCTTCCTTCTTCTCGGCTTTGGGTTGTTCTTTCGCTCCCTCTTTCTTTTCCGCCTTCGCGTCACCCGCCGCGCCCGGCGCCGCCTCTCCTTCAACCTTTCCTTTGGCCACCACCTCCGGCTCTTTTCCTTCCTCAACGGCCGCACCGCTGGTCAAGAGCGCCTCTAACCGGGCTTCCGACATCGGCGCCGCCACACTCACGACCATCAAATCCGCCTCGTCGAGAAATCGAATGCCTTGCTCTTGTTTCAACTCGCTCACGTGAATGCCGTGCCCGATCTGTAACTGCGAGGCGTCGAGGTCGATGGCATCCGGAATCGCCGACGGTAAGCATTCGATATGAAGCTCGCGGAGATTGTGATGGAGCACCCCGCCTTCTTTGACGCCGGCCGGTGTGCCACCAACCAGATTGACAGGGACCTTTACCCGAATGGCTTTGGTCATCGACACTTCAAAGAGATCCGCATGAAGGATTTCCCCGGTGACGGGATCGAGCTGATAATCCCTGAAGAGAGCGGTGCGGGACCCGTTGGTTTGTCCACCGGCGATGCTGAGGGATATCAAAGCCGTGCTGGCCGCGTGCGAGCGCACGATTCGTTTCACCGCGTCTGGGTCCAAGGTAAGGAGCAGGCATTCGCCCTGTCCGTAGAGCACAGCGGGAATTTTTCCCTTTCGCCGTAGCTGGCGAGCGACGCCTTTGCCTGCATGCTCGCGAATGTCGGCTGCCATTTCGAATTTCATGGTCTCTCCCTTCTCATGTCTGCTTGTTCATCTTGCCGCGTTCAGCCGGGTGCCCGCTCACGTCATCATAGCCGAATTCAACGCCGACATCCTGCGCATATGAATGGAGTCAGGTGGGACGATGCCTAGGCGAACAGTGAACTGACTGATTCTTCCTCATGAATTCGTGTGATCGCTTCCCCTAATAACGGCGCGACAGACAGTACATGTAATTTCGGACATCGCTGTTCTTTGCCGTTCAGCGGAATGGTGTTGGTGACCACGACTTCGGTCAAACTGGATTCTTGAAGCCGCGTCAAAGCCGGTCCCGATAGTACCGGATGCGTGCACCCGGCCCACACCCGCCGCGCCCCCTTATCTGCGCAGGCTTTCGCGCCCTGTACGATCGTGCCGGCGGTATCGATCATATCATCGAGCAACAAGGCATTGCGCCCTTCGACCTCGCCGATGATGTTCATGATTTGCGCTTGGTTGGGGCCTTCGCGCCGTTTATCGATAATCGCCAGGCCGGCTTGCAGCCGCTTGGCAAACGCCCGCGCCCTTTCCACCCCGCCCGCATCCGGCGACACGATGACCAAATCTCCTTCCCCCCTCTTGCTGATGTAATCGAGCAGGACGGGCGTCGCATACAGATGATCGACGGGAATGTTGAAAAATCCCTGAATTTGACCCGCATGCAAATCCATGGTCAAGACTCGATCCGCGCCGGCCGTCGTGATCAGATCGGCGACCAATTTCGCCGTGATCGGCACCCTCGGTTGGTCCTTTCGATCCTGTCGTCCATACCCAAAGTACGGAATCACTGCGGTGATGCGATAGGCCGACGAGCGCTTGAGCGCGTCGATCATAATGAGCAATTCCATAATCGATGTGTTGACCGGATCGCAGCACGATTGCACCACGAACACATCGGCCCCACGGACATTTTCATCGATTTTGATGCGGATTTCTCCGTCGCTGAATGATGAGACGGTCGCATCTCCTAGACTAATCCCAAGATAGGCGCATATTTCCCGAGCGAGAGTGAGATTCGCGTTACCTGAAAACAGCTTAAGCTCTTTGTCCATGCCCATACTCCCTCCTACAGATTCAGACAGAAAACTGCGTTCCGTTGGAGAACCATAACGGTCACGACGGTGTTGCAGCGAGGGCAATCTGATCGAGGGTCAGCGGAACGACAACGGTATCGAAAATCGTGGGTACTTGTCAACCAACACGGAGGAAGTCAAGAGAGGAATTTTCGTGGGGGACTAACGATTGATCGCATGCCTGAGCCGCGGAGGTCCACCATCCGTGGTCGCGGCGGATAGTGTCTCGGGCCTGAAGGGCCGATGCTTCCCGCTTAAATACGCCGAATACTGTCGCGCCGCTGCCGGACACCATAGCCGCTTCCGCACCTCTGGCCACCAATTCGTCGCGTACGATCCCGAGTATGGGGTGAGAGGGAGCCAACGCCTCTTCGAAATCGTTTTCCATGCATGGAATGATCTGATCCCAAGAGACGGTTCTCTTCTTCGTCATGTTGACGACTAATTCCGACACAGGACGGATCGAAGCTCGCATCGATGCCAACCGGTCATACGCCCAGCGTGTTTCAATTGGAAATCCGGGGTTGACGAGCACGATCCACCGCCGACCGATCAGCCGCACGGGCTGCGCCATGTCTCCCCGACCTCGGATGGATGCGGTCGGAGCAAAAAAGAAAAAGGGAACGTCGCTGCCGAGAACTTCTCCGGCCTTCACCATGTCCGGAACAGACCAATTTAAACCCAAGAGCCGGTTTAAGCCGATGATCGTTGCAGCCGCATCGCTGCTGCCCCCGCCCAATCCCGCGGAGATGGGAATTCGCTTCACGATACGAATGTGTAGCCCGACCCGT
>DATFCE010000010.1:0-3870 GCA_035253365.1 Nitrospiraceae bacterium | reverse complement strand
GCGTGACAGTCTGCCTCGGTTCTACTCGCTTTTCCTCGTTCTTCCTTGACACACCGATCCTGCCGGCTCACCATGCCCGCGCAGCAGGCGTTTCTCTCATCAAGGTAACGGGTTCATGGAATTAGAAGGCCGCCTCATCAGTATCGAGCAAAAAGGCTTGGAGCCTCTTCAGGCCGATGCAGTGGCGTCAGCGGGTCGCCGTTGGCTGCTCACGCGAGATTTTGGGTTCGTCTGGTGGAGCCAGATGCTGTCGCAGATTGCGGATGGGGTGAGTAAACTTGCCCTGCTCTGGTTTGTCTATTCAATCACCGGGTCAGCGCTCAAAACGACGGTGATCGGCTTATTACAAACCCTTCCCCCCATTATCTTCAGCCCATTGATCGGCGTCTCGGTCGATCGACTCAACAAAAAAGCCATCCTCATCGGAAGTGACGTAGCAAGGGCCATTTTGATCGGCGTGATTCCCTGCATGGTGTCGGCGGAAACCTTTACCGTGGAGTACCTCTATATCCTGGTCTTTCTATACGGGATCGCCACGGCGATGTTTGTTCCGACCTTGTCGGCTTCCGTTCCGTTTATGGTCTCGCGTCCCCAATATACGGCGGCGAACGCGTTGCTTCAAAGTACGACCAGCATCGGCATTGCCGTCGGGCCGGTTCTTAGCGGTCTCGGGATCGCCGCCTCAGGCTCTCAGGAAGTCCTATGCGTCAATGCCCTAACTTATCTCGCATCAGCCGCCTGTCTGATACCGATTCATCTCCCTCGCGCAGAATCGCCACAACGCGACGGCGGTGCCCTGTCCACAACGATTCGTGATCTCGGCGAGGTGCTTCGGTACGCCTTTGTCTCGCAGCGCACCATCGTATTTCTGATCCTGACCGCCTCACTCTACACCTTCGCGACCGGCGCGTTTACGACGCTCTTTCCTGTCTTTGGAAAGCGACTACTGAACCTGGGGCCGGTGGAGGTCGGCTATCTCTGGTCGTGGCTCGGCATTGGATTGTTTGTCGTGTCGCTGGGGCTGGTGTGGCTGACGGAATGGAATCTCAGCAAACGCGTCCTCATCATTGCGGTGTCGAGCGCCGTCGCGGGAGCGTCGGTCTGCGCGCTTGTCTGGACGCATAATTTCGTTCTTGCGACCGTTCTTGTCTGGGTGATCGGGGTGGGGATCGGCACATTGACGCCGATCGCCTGGGGTATTCTCCAAGAAGTCTCGCCCGCCGGCATGGTCGGGCGCGTCATGGCGATCTACACGGCGGTAGCCACAGCCACGTCGATGGCGGGCATGACCTTCTTCGGCTGGATCAGCCAGGAGCTCAACGAACGCACTGGGGTCATTGGCATCGGCCTCGTGCTATTCGCCTTAGCCATCTTTGCCGCATGGTTCAGCCGGAGAGTTGGCCAACCGGGATACGCCGGCGGCTGAGACGTCCTAAAACTATCTCATTTTGACTGTTGCTCTTTTAAGGGTTAAAGTCTATCATATGTACATGCCATGTACATGGAGGCTATTATGGCCAAAATTCAGAGAAAGTCTGCAGCTAGAGCCCAGGTTCGGCACAAACATTTAAAATTGGATCAACGGAAGATCGCCTTTGCGGTTCGATACTTCGGTGTGGAATCAGAGCAAGAAGCCATTGACCGTGCCCTTTCCCTGCTCATGGAAGAAGAGGATTTGCTGGCGGCTATGAAACCGTTAAAGGGAGCGCTGCGAGGAGATAAACAGCCATGGCCATACCAGTAGGCCGAAAGGTCTTGCTGGATACGAACGTCTTCATAGATTTCCTGCGTGCCGAGCTTCACAGCGATTGGATTCTTGGTCGAAGAGAAAATGTGGTTCGATTCGTTTCCGCTATCGTGTTGCTGGAATTAAACCTCGGAGCCGGCACACCAACCCGCCACAGATCTGTCTCCCGAATCGAAGCAGCGTTTCGTAATCGTATCATTGCTCCGGCACCTCGCTTGTTTTCCATCGCTGGCCGGCTATTTCAGGTCCTTTACGGAACTCCTGGTGAGGGATCGGATCGCTTGGGACAGATCAACGATTTGCTGATCGCACTGACGGCTCGTGAAATAGGTGCAACTGTGGTGACGAGCAACCTTGCTGAATTTCGACGAATTGGTGAAGAGATTTCTGGCTTACGGGTGCTTGCACCGTCGGAACATTTGTAAGGAACGCACGATGCTGCAATGGCGATATCGAGACGGGTGTGCAATCTTAGGTTCCCAAACTCAGGACCGTGCTACTTCGTTCGAAATCGTCCAAATACTTCTTCAGTGTTCCCTTTTCCCGCTCCCGCAGCGTCACCCCGATGTGAAGCTGCTCTAAGTACTGCTCCAAGGTTTTGCCGCCTAGGTCGATCTTGCGTTCTTCAAAAAATTTGTGCACGTCGCGTTCGAGTTCAGGCGTGACGAGGCCCGTGATGCCGCCGCACATGCGGCGTAGGCCGCTTTTTGGGAAGAGCCGGTCCATCGTGTCCCAATTTTCTTTGACGAATTCCCAGGCTCGTTCGCGCCCGTAGATGCTGCCGAGCAGGGCGCTGACCATGAACGGGGCGTCCTGCGTTCGGATGTCGCCGTTGATCGTGCGGGTGAGCGTTTCCTCGATAAGCGGCGCCGGCCGGAAAGCGGCAAGGGAGTAGAGGTAACGCCGTTCTTCTTGCGGCGTAGACGCCGAGTGAAACTTTTTGAAAAATTCGTCGTACCGCTGCCGGTCTCCTGTGAAGGCCAGGATGGCGATGATCGGCGGCACCAGGTTCGGGTCAAGAGCGGCCTGGTCGCCGTGCCCGTCGCGGACGTGTTTCGCATAGAGGTCGCCGGCGCGGGCTTGGATTTGCGGGTCGTTGCCCATCGTGCCCATTGCGCGGATCAGGTCCGCCCGAAGCTGCTTGGTAAGCTCGCTCTCGATTGCGGCGGGCGTCCATCCCAATACCTCGACAGCGGGTCTCACGCGGTCGCGCACCAAGGCTTCGAGCTGTGGTCGATCGGCCGGTAGGATGATTCGATTCAACGTATGGAACGAGTCTAAAAGAATCGCCCACACGTTCTTATCACGTTCGCCGCGAAAGTGCGCTGTGAGGTCGAGATAGTCCGCAAGCGGCATATATCCCGCGATGGTCGCCGCCCAAGCATCGCTGAGCACGTTGAACCGATCGATCGGCTCCAAGGGCCCCGGTAAATGTAAAACGAGCCGCTGCAGCAGATCGGGTGTATAGCGGACGCGATAAAATCCATGGCCGCCTTCGTTCAACAAAACTGAGTCGAACTCGTTCGGGAGGTCAATCCGTGTTTCCGAGTCGGTCAACAGAACCCGTCGTGTCTCCGTCGTTCCCTTCGAGACAATCCTGATCCGAATCGGAATTTCCCAACGTTGCTGATGATCGGTGGGCGTGCCGTTCGAAGACTGCGACAGATAAGTGAAGCGTTGCTGCGCCACGACGAGTTGGCCCTGGTCCAAGCGGGCTGCGAGCATGGGATAGCCTGGCTTGAAGACCCAGCCGTTCATCACGGTCGGAACCGGCTGTTTCGCCGCGTGACCAAGCGCCACCCAGAGGTCGCCTGTATCCGCATTGCCGTACGCGTGGGTTTTCAAATAGTCGCGAACGCCTTGTTGAAACACTTCAGGACCAATGTATTGCTCCAGCATCCGCAAGACCGACGCGCCTTTTTCATACGTCAGCACATCGAACATGGCCTCGGCGTCTTTGGGCGCCAGGACAGGAAATTCGATGGGTCTTGTGCTATGGAGGCCGTCGACCGCCATCGCGGCCGCGCGCGAGACGCCGAACGTCGTCCACCGTTGCCATTCCGGCTTCCAGGCGTCGACCGCCAACATTTCCATGAACGTCGCAAACGCTTCGTTGAGCCACA
>DATFCE010000009.1:0-7556 GCA_035253365.1 Nitrospiraceae bacterium | reverse complement strand
TTCTTGAAGTGATTATATTGGCACCGCGGGAAGGACCGTCAACGGTTTTCTTTGAGGGCGTTGAGTGTGACTCTCAACTTCTTTAAGAATAATTCTCAGTTTCTCTTTGAACGAAATCGCCGCCCGACGGCATCTCGCATTGTTTCAACCGGTTATTGAGGCCCCGATCGAAGCAGAGACGCATGCATGAATCCATCCCCTAAATAAAAGGCGGGAAAAAGTTTTTTTTGAGGCGCTGCAAATGGACAGGCAATTATACGTAGGATGAAAAGGGGATCAATTGTTTTCTTTGTAGTCGCAACCTTCATTCCGGCATTGGATGCTCGTGCCGATCTGTTTGGTGTACTTCTCTACGAGAAAAGGCGCGTGACACTGAGGACAGGGTTTGTTGACCGGACGATCCCAAATGGCAAACTCGCAAGCCGGATAATTCGTGCATGCGTAAAATGTGCGGCCTTTCTTCGTCCGCTTTTGCGTGAGGTCCCCGCCATCCTGCGGGCACTTCACGCCAAGCGGGATCGGTTTCGTCGTCTTGCATTCAGGATAGGCAGAGCATGCAATAAACTTTCCGAATCGACCGGTCTTAATGACCATGGGCGACCCGCACTTGTCGCACTTCTCATCTGTGGTCATCTCTTGCTTGGCCACAATCTTGATTGTGCCATCCGGTAGTTTTTCGAAGTTCTGCGTGTTCTTACAAGGAGGGTCATCCTTGTAGCCGGGGCACGCCAAGAATTTTCCGTTTCGCCCCCATTTGATTTCCATCATGCGCCCGCATTTTTCACAGGGAATGTTTGTGGGCGGCTCGACGATATCTTTAGGACCGACAAGGTCCTGCGCTTTTTCCATATCTTTGGTAAACGGCCCGTAAAAATCCCGCACGGCGGCGACCCACGGCTTCTCGCCCTCCTCCACTTCATCCAACTCTTTTTCCATCAAAGAGGTGAAATCGACGTTCAGAATATCGGGGAACCCCCGCACGATAAAATCGTTGACGGTCTTTCCCGTTTCCGTGGGGGCGAATCGATTGTCGATCTTCTCCACATATTTCCTGTCCTGGATAGTCGAGATAATGCTGGCATACGTCGATGGGCGGCCGATTCCTTTCTCTTCAAGCTCGCGGATCAGCAACGCCTCGTTGTAGCGAGGAGGTGGTTGCGTGAAGTGCTGTTTAGGCATCAAGCCGGTTGTAGCCTGTCCTTCTTGATCCACCAACCGCAAACGCTCCCCCTCGGCCAAAAGCGGCAATTGTCGATCAGTGTCGTCCTCGGTGTCCTGATCGGCCTTCCGGTTAGGAGCCGATGCATCGAGATCGGTTCCCTCCAGATAGACGGCAGTGTGGCCGGGAAATTTCACAACGGTGCCGTTGGCGCGAAAGACGTAGACACTCGTCGTACCGGCAGGCACACAGTCCACTCGGGTCATCTCCAGAATGGCCGGGGCCATCTGCGAAGCGATGAATCGATTCCAGATCAATTTGTAAAGCTGATAATGGTCCCGTTCCAAAAATTGCTTGATGGACTCGGGATCACGGAGCGCGGACGTAGGCCGGATCGCCTCATGCGCTTCCTGGGCGGCTTTTTGTGTCTTGTACACGTTCGGTGCAGCGGGTAGATAGTCGGTTCCGAACCGTTCGCGAATGACTTGACGAGCTTCTTCGGCGGCTTCATTTGAGATCCGCGGGGAGTCTGTCCGCATGTAGGTGATCAATCCGACCGGTCCTTCGTTCCCGATTTCCATGCCCTCGTACAATTGCTGGGCCAAGGTCATCGTTTTCTTCGACGTAAAGCGAAGCTTCCGCGCGGCCTCCTGCTGGAGACGGCTGGTAATAAACGGCGCAACAGGGTTGCGTTTCTTTTCCTTCCGTTCAATGGACTGAACGGTGAAGGGTTTGCCTTGCACGTCGGCGACAATGCGATCCGCATCTGCCGCCGACGAAATAACCGCGTCCTGATTATTGATGCTATGGAGTTTTGCGGTCACCGGCGGTGGATTGTCGCCGGCCAGCAGCGCGGTGATCGACCAATATTCTTCGGAACGGAACTCTTCCCGTTCGCGCTCCCGGTCGCAAATCAACTTGACGGCGACGGACTGAACCCTTCCCATGCTCAGCCCGCGACGGACCTTTTTCCACAGCAACTGACTGCCCTGATACCCCACGATGCGATCCAACACACGCCTCGCCTGCTGGGCATTGACCAACTTCATGTCGATTTGACCCGGCGACCGAAGCGCGCGCTTGATGGCGGATTCGGTAATTTCATTGAATCGGACACGAAACACTTTCTGATCTTTCGTCTTGGACTTCCCGGAGACTTCTTCCGCGATGTGCCAAGCAATAGCCTCGCCCTCTCGGTCCGGATCCGGAGCGAGAAACACTTTGTCCGCTGCCTGCGCTTTCTTTTTGATGTCGGCCAACACCTGCGACTTGCCTTTAATGGTGACATACTGAGGCTTGAAGTCATTCTCCACGTCCACGCCGAACTTGCTTTTCGGCAGATCTTTGACGTGCCCAACGGAGGCCATCACCGTATAGCCGCGCCCCAGATATTTCGTGATTGTCCTCGCCTTTGCCGGCGACTCTACAATGATTAGCGATTTTGCCATCGTTTCTCCGCTTTCCTCTGTCTGCTCGTCCCGGCCTTGAAGAGCCGCTGGCGGCCCGTGACCAATATCATTGATCCTATTATAGCCGAATGTAGCAATGACCCGGCAATTGGCGCACAAGTCCTTTCAGTTCCAGGGACAAGAGCAGCGCGGACACGTCGGCGGACGACAGGCCGCTCTGGACGATCAGGTCGTCGATGTGCGTTCCGTCCCATGTCAGAATATCGTACAACACCGCTTCGTTCTCATCCGGGCATGGTGGCGCCGATGCCTGCCTGGAGACATGCTTACCAAGCCGTTCGCGGTCGGCTGCATCGAGTTGGGGCAGGAGTTCCGCTATCACATCCTCGACCGATTCGATCACTGTGGCCCCTTGCTTGATAAGGCTGTTCGGTCCGCGACTGGTCTCTGATTTCACGAATCCCGGGAGCGCAAACACCTCGCGGCCTTGGTCGGCCGCCAACCGGGCTGTAATCAATGAGCCGCTGTGCAATGTCGCTTCAGTGACGATGACCCCGAGGCACACGCCGCTGATGATGCGATTGCGCCGCGGAAAGTGGTAACCATGCGGATAGGAACCAAGCGGAAGCTCGCTGATAACGGCTCCGCTGGACTCGATCTGTCGCCTGAGCGACGCGTGTTCCGGCGGATACATTCGATCGATGCCGCAACCGAGCACGCCGACCGTTCGGCCTTTCGCCAGGAGCGCACCGCGATGAGCAGCGGCATCGATGCCTCGCGCCAGTCCGCTCACAATCGTAAACCCCAACGCAGAAAGGTCCCGGCTCAATTCTTCGGTCACCTGCCGCCCTGCCGCCGTGGCCTTCCGCGATCCGACAATGGCGAGGGCCAGGTGGTCCGCACGCTCCAACGTGCCTGCGACATACAACAGGGGCGGCGGATCGGGAATGGTTCGTAACCGAGGCGGATACCGATCATCCAGAAAGGTAATGACCGTCAGATGATGTTTCTCGGCCTTTTTCAGTTCGCCATCAATTGCTTTTTTGGCGGTGTGATCGGGACCCTGGCAAATTGCGTGCGCCAATGAGGGAGAAACCGACCCGGCGGACATCAACCGTTCGGCTGATGCGGCCAACACCGAATCGGGCGATCCAAAGCATTGCACGAGGCGGCAAAATGTGGCATCGCCCACACCACGCACGGCGCGCAGCATGAGCCACGAGCGAAGCGACTCAGCGGGTGGCATAGAATAGGCGGTCCGCCGCCATCTCCAGACGCTGATTCAGGCGTCCGACCGATGG
Organism: Nitrospiraceae bacterium; assembly: GCA_035253365.1. Lineage (GTDB taxonomy): Bacteria > Nitrospirota > Nitrospiria > Nitrospirales > Nitrospiraceae > DATFCE01. The sequence goes on along the minus strand of DATFCE010000009.1, from coordinate 3,687 downwards.
AGAGCGGCTGATCGCGGACGACACGGAGATGTCAGATGACGATAAGGTCATATTGTTCCAAATGAAGCGCGGGGTCCGGCTTGACGCTCAACTTCGTATTGTACGTGCGCTCTAAGTCTTCGAGGCCTTCATGCTCTTCATCATAGAGCAAGGACGCCACGCTCGGGTGAGCGCCGATCACGATCTTTTGTTCCTGGGCCTCGCTGCCGATCCGCCGGACGTCTCGGAACAAGTCATACACGACCGTCGTCGGAGATTTCGTGTAGCCCCGGCCCTCGCAATAATGGCAGGGCTCGGACATCGTGCGCAAAAGATCCTCACGCACCCGCTCACGCGACAGTTCTATCAGCCCCAAATCCGAAATGCGTGAGATCCTTGTGCGGGCCTTGTCGCCAGCCATGGCATCCACCAGCGCCTGGTAAACCTTATCTCGATTTTTCTCCCGCTCCATATCGATGAAATCGATGATGATGATGCCTCCGATCCCGCGCAGCTTGATCTGGTACGCGATTTCTTTCGCCGCCTCCAAATTATTCTTCAAAATCGTCTCTTCTTGATCGCGTTTGCCGACGTACCGGCCGGTATTGACGTCAATGACCGTCATCGCCTCGGCATGGTCCACCACAATATGCCCGCCCGATTTCAACCAAACCTTTCGGCTCAAGGCGCGATAGATCTCCGTCTCAATCCCAAGATGGTCAAAGAGGCTTTCTTCCTTGTCATAATAGTGAATCCGGGACGTCTGCTCGGGCAGGAAGCGATGCACAAAATCCTTGATCGCTTCATACTCCTCACGGGAATCGATCAGCAGACGCTCGACCTTTTTGGTGAAGAGATCGCGCACGACCCGGAAGGATAAACTCAGGTCGGTATGCAGCAGGCTGGGCGCCGGAAGCTGATCGCGCTTTTTCAGCACATCCTGCCACAGCACGTTCAAAAATTCGACGTCCGATTGCAGTTCATCTTCCTTGACTCCTTCACTAACGGTGCGGACAATGTATCCATACCCCGGACGCCGCAACCGTTTAACGATCTCCTTTAAGCGCGCACGTTCTTCGTCCCTCGGAATACGACGCGACACACCGACGTGCTCCACATTGGGCATGAAGACCAGGTAACGTCCCGGCAACGAGACATAGGTCGTCACGCGCGGTCCTTTCGTCCCAATCGGGCCTTTGGAGATTTGGACCATCAGCTCTTGTCCCTCCTGAAGAAGTTGCTCGATCGGGCGCGTTGATTGTCGGCGCGGTCGAGGCATCTCGGGTCCCTTCTCATCGTCATCCGTATCGAGCAAGGTTTCACCTGGTTCCGTATCTACGGAGAGATCGGAGACGTGCATAAAGGCCGCCTTCTCCAACCCAATATCCACGAAGGTGGCTTGCATTCCCGGCAGGACCTTCACGACCTTCCCCTTATAGATGTTCCCGACGAAATCCTTGTGCTTCGCTCGATCGACGTACAATTCCGTCACGACATTGTTGTCCAGCACGGCCACTCGGGTTTCTTCCCGAGTGACATTGATTGCGATGTCTCGCCCCATATAGTCTCCCCGCGATCTGCACCGGTCGGGACGCTGGACTCATGCGGCGAATGAGAGTATCACGTTGCTCCATTTCACCTTGTCCGATCATCCGTACCCACCCCGTCACAGGCCGCTTGTTAGGTCATGTTCAATCTACAGCTTTGAATTTCCACAAGCTTGGGACCAGCCGCCCATCAGCGGCTCGGCTGCTCGCAAGCCTAATAAAATAAGGCCAAACGACGTCGCTTGACGTTCAACAATAACCCCAGGGCCGCCAGCGTGGTCACCGTCGCGCTTCCGCCGTAACTCATGAGGGGTAAAGGAATCCCCACAATCGGGACGATGCCCGCCGTCATGCCGATATTGACGACCGCGCAGAATCCGACCATCGCAATCACGCCGGCGGCCAACAAGGCGCCGAGCACATCTTTGGCTTTAAAGGCAATCTCCATTGCAAGCACGATCAAGGTAATGAAGAGCACCAACAGCGCCAGCACACCTAAAAATCCCCACTCTTCGGCAAACACGGAAAAGACAAAATCGGTATGGCCTTCAGGTAAAAACTTCAATTGGCTTTGGGTGCCTCCGTACAGCCCTTTTCCCATCAATTCGCCCGCTCCGATCGCAATGCGCGATTGCAGGCCGTGATAGCCCTTTCCGCCCGTGTCGTAGTCGGGATTGATGAAGGTCATGATCCGCTCTCGTTGATAGCCGTGAAGCGATCCCCACATCATTTCCCACGCGAAGGGAAACAGCATCAAGGCAAACACCAGTAAGATCCCCAGCGCCTTTGATCGAATCCCCACCACCAGCAGCATTGCCGCGTAAATCGCTAAATAACTCAGCCCGCTCCCCAGATCAGGCTGTTTGATGATCAGCAACAGCCCCGGCATCATGATAAGGCCGGGCAGCACGACACGCTGAAGCCATCCCTCCCGGGGGCTGTTGGCATAATAGCTGGCCAAGACAAGGATCAAAACAAGCTTTGCAAATTCAGATGGCTGGAACGCAAATGGCCCGATAGGAATCCATCGTTGCGCGCCTCGACTGGTCTTCCCCGTCACGAGCACGACCACGAGCAGCACCAACACCAGCGCGTAGAGCGGATAGGCGAGCCTCGAAATTTTGTGGTAGTCAACGGTGAACATAACGACAAACGCGACGGCTCCGATCCCGATCCACACCACCTGTTTCAGATATATGGGCAAGCCGCTGGTCTGCTGAGCGTGTGTGACGCTGTAAATTGAGAGGACACCGATCGAAAGAATGGCCAGGATGACGGTGAGATATTGCCACTCGAAATGATCGAGCGCGCGGCTGTCCATCATGCGGTCAATCATGCGGCACCATGGCGAACATAGCGCGCATCGATGGAGCCGGCCGAACGGCCGTTCTGACGGGCGCCTGGGATGTGAGCCGAACGAATTCCTCGATGACCTGTTTGGCGAGGGGCGCCGCCGCCGACCCGCCATGTCCCATGTGTTCAACCAGGACCGCGACGGCGATCCGTGGATTCTCAACGGGGGCATAGGAGACGAACCAGGCATGGTCACGAAATCTCTTGGGAATGTCTTTCTCAGGACCGGTCCGGAGCGCGGCCGTTTGCGCTGTCCCTGTCTTTCCGGCGATGGTCACCAGCGAAGACTTGGCCCGTGTCGCCGTGCCTTCAGTCACCACGCCGGCGAGTCCATCTTTAATCTTGTCGAGCGTTCCTGACTTGAAGGAGATGCGATTTTCCGCGATCGGCTTCACTTCCTGCAGTTGGCCGCTGGCGCGCTCCATGATCGCTCCGACCAGTCGAGGTCGATACGAAAACCCGTCATTGGCTACGATGGCGGTCAAGTGGGCCATCTGGAGTGGCGTGACCGTGACATATCCCTGCCCGATGGCCGCCGAAATGGTTTCTCCGGGATACCACGGCTCATGGCGTACTTTTTCCTTCCAGGCGGTGGACGGCACAATTCCCGATCGTTCAGACGGCAATTCGATACCCGTTTCACGGCCGAGGCCGAACCGTTTGGCGAAGGACGCAATGGTATCGATTCCCATCCGCTGCCCGACGGTATAGAAATACACGTCGCACGAATGGACGATGGCTTGGCGCAGATCCATGTATCCATGCCCGCCGGCTTTCCAGTCTCTGAAAAGCCGGCGGCCGAATTGAT
>DATFCE010000008.1:0-6577 GCA_035253365.1 Nitrospiraceae bacterium | reverse complement strand
AGTCGGCGTGAGGCTGGCGCTTCACGCGCTCATTTCCAATCGCCGCCCATCGGGATGAGGCGAGATCCTCTACGAGATATTGGATCAGCTCGCTTTTACCCGATCCCGCCACGCCGACGACAAGGACGCGGATGACGTGCTGATCGGTTCGTGACAGCCCGGATCTGAGTCGCTCGGTCACATCTTCCAGGTGCGCGATCACCTGAGCCGTGGGGCCGGCATCCGGCGAATTCTGAATAGAAGGCGGCGCCACGGTGCTTTTCTGCTCGTACTCTTCCAACCTGCGGAGATCCTCAAACAAGAGGTGAGCCAGGCTGGCCGTGATCGGCATGTGCTCGGGCACGGCATCCGGGAGAAATAAATAGCGCCCGGCTTTCCATCCCAGGAGGATGTACAAGGGCTCCTCGCGTTTCGGTGATCGAATGTCCGCTTCGACAATGAGACCGTTGCGGAAATATAGAGTGCCGGTTCGTTCGCCGCGGCTGAGCACGAGCGCTCCCGTTTTTTGATTGAGCTCCAACATCTGGACCAGGTCTAGCACATCCACTTCATCGAGCTGGCCGCTCAAGCCGATCCGATCCAACGGAATCTTCTTCGCCTGCTCGATGCGATCCATAACGGTCTCCACCCGGTCGGCGAGCTGTTCCAGCGGGCAGGGTTTGGTCAGATAATCGTCGGCGCCGACTTTGCGCGCTTTGATCTTGTCGGCATCCTGGTCCTTGGCCGTGAGAAAGATGAACGGAATAGTCCGCGTGGCCGGGTCGCGCCGGAGATGGCTGCAAAGCTCAAACCCGTCGATGCCGGGCATGCTGATGTCGGCCACGATCAGATCGGGACGGTCTTCCGCCACCATTCGAATTGCCTCTGTCCCGCTGGGCGCGGTGGCGACCTGGTAATCCCGTCCCCGAAGATACAGCGAGACGACGCGCTGCAAGTGCGGTTCATCATCGACGACGAGAATCTTAGCGGCCATGCCGTTATCTCACACGGCGAACGATACGCGGCCATCTGCAGCGTTCTCGGCTCGTCAACATCCTCAACGTACCCCGCCGGGAAGGAGCGCGTCTTGGCGCGCTTGGGGAGGGCGGGTGAAAACAGGTACGCCTGCGGTGTTAACTTCGCCTGCGGCCTTGCATCTGACCACGTCTCCTTCGCCTAAAAGAAATCCCAGTTGCTGGATCAGTTAAGAATTTGAGGTTGTCCCACTCCATTAATCACATCGTCGGAAATGATGATCGATTTCACGCCGCCCAGCGCCGGGACTTCGTACATCAAGTCCAGCATGACTTCTTCCAGAATGGCGCGAAGGGCCCGGGCGCCGGTCTTCATCGGCGCGGCGCGGTGCGCGATGGCTTTGATTGCCGCGTCGGTGAACGTGAGCCGCACGTGCTCCAGTTCGAACAGGGCTTCGTATTGCTTGAGCAGGGCATTCTTCGGCTCCGTCAGCACGCGAACCAACGCGGCTTCATCGAGATCGGACAGCGTGCTCAGCACGGGGAACCGTCCGACAAATTCCGGAATGAGACCGAACTTCAGCAGGTCTTCCGGCTGCACGCGGCCCACCAGACTGCTGGACCCTCCGGCATCGCGCGTGGTCGTGCCCGAGCCGAATCCGATCCGCCGATGAGTAGTGCGGTAGGAGACGATCTGGTCAAGCCCGACGAAGGCGCCGCCGCAAATAAATAAAATATTGCTCGTATCGACGCGGATATATTCCTGCTCGGGATGCTTGCGGCCCCCTTTGGGCGGCACGTTGCACACCGTGCCTTCGACCAATTTGAGCAGCGCCTGCTGCACCCCTTCTCCAGACACATCCCGGGTAATCGAGGCGCTCTCGGACTTGCGGCTGATTTTGTCGATTTCGTCAATGTAGATGATGCCCGTTTCGGCCCGCTTCACATCGAAGTCCGCGGCCTGCAGCAGTTTGAGCACGACATTCTCGACGTCTTCCCCGACATAGCCGGCCTCGGTCAACGTGGTCGCATCGGCGATCGCGAACGGCACGTGAAGGATTTTCGCCAACGTTTGGGACAAGAGCGTTTTGCCGGTGCCGGTCGATCCGATCAGGAGAATATTGCCTTTTTGAAGCTCGACATCTTTCAAGCGATTGCGACTAAGCGTGCGCTTGTAGTGATTGTGCACGGCCACCGACAGCACTTTCTTCGCGCGATCCTGACCGACCACGTACTGATCCAGGATCAATTTGATCTCCGTCGGCTTGGGCAATTGAATGTCGGACGTGAGCGCGGGGCGGGCGGCCGAGCCTCCCTCGGATAAAAACGTGCTGCACAACTGCACGCATTCGTTGCAGATCAACAGATTGAAGCCGGTCTGGCAGGTCTGGCAGTGGTATGGGGACGGGCTTTCAATGAGGCTTTTGACGACGTGTTCGCGCTTTCCGCAAAATGAACACTGGCGATCCCGCTTGTCGCGATTCTGGCGTGATTCCCAAAACACCTGGTCGTTCTCCTCAAGAAAAATTGACTCAATACTGAATCCCGATCACGGCCATGACCGCCATGGCGGCATCCGGACTGTATCATGAACCCGCATTCGCGACCGCCATGGCGTCCCAATATTAGCCGGAGCCGGAACTCAACTCAAGCGTCCTCCCGCTCGATGAAACCCGCGCCTCGGCGGGCGGAAATCGGACGATGAATCGGCTGCCGTGCCCTTTGTCGCTTTCGACGGCGATGGCGCCGCGGTTATCTTCGACCAATCGTTTCACGTTGGTCAGGCCCAGCCCGGTTCCATATTCCTTGGTGGTAAAAAACGGTTCGAAGATCCGCCGAAGATCCTTCTCCGAAATGCCGCAGCCCGTATCGGCGACCTCGATCGCGATCGCGCCGTACTCATCGCGTCGCGTGGTGACGGTCAGCCGGCCGCCTTGCGGCATGGCCTCACGCGCATTCATCAAGAGGTTGACCAGGGCTTCTTTGACCTGATCAGGATCAACGTAGAGGTCGGGGAGGGCGGGGTCGAACGAGGTCACGATGCCCAACCGCTCATGCCCGCCTTGGGCTTTCCATTGCCACAGCGCGGCTTGAACGATCGCTTCCGCCGTGATGGCCTTGGGCTCCGGCGGCTTCTGCCGCGCATAGCGGAGAAAATCATTGATGCGATGGGTGAGCTTGTCCACTTCCTCAATGATATACCGCGTGACCTCCTGTTTGACGGCTTCTGATTGCCGCTCTTCGAGCACGAGCTGCGCCGAGCTTCGGATGACGCCGAGCGGGTTGCGGAGATCGTGAGCCAGCGCGGCCAGCAATTGGCCCACCGAGGCGAGCTTCTCCTTGCGAATCAGCTCGTCATGCTGAACGGCGACGGTATGCAGGCTGTCTTCCAACGCATGGCGCATGGCATTGAACGTGTGCGCCAACGCTTCAATCTCGTCGCCGGTCCTGATCGCGATGGGCGCTCGCCGGCTTTCCGCCGGCGGGGTCGCCGTGGCCTGGGAGAGATTCCCCACGTCGCGGCGCAAGGCATCCGCTTCACGTCTCAGCGCGAGGATAGGACTGACGATCTTCCGTCCGAACGCGAAGCCGAGCGAGGCCAATACCACAACGAGCGCGAAACCGATCAGGCCCACGGTGAGCAGAAGGGAGTAGATCGGCGCATAGGTCTCCTCGGGAGACTGCCGCACAAACGCAAACCAATCATACCCGCCGAGGCTGAGCGGGCTTAACTTGTGACTGAAACGGACTGGGGCCGCGCCGATGATGGAATTGTGTCCGCCGTGGGCGTCGTCGTCCACGACCAGCCATTGTGGTTGATCGCGGGCCAACAGATTGATCAACGCGTCTTGGATCAGATGGGCGGTCGGAGGAAGCACGGGGCAGACCAGCGGAGTTCCTCCGGTATCCATCAGCATGCCGTGGCCCGTGTCCCCCACGCGGATCGGCAGGATGGTATCCATCAGCACATCGCGCCGGATGATCAATCCGAGCACGCCGATCGGCTCGTCCAAATCCTCGCCGGGAATCGGGACCGCGACCTCAAAGACGTACTCGTTCAGCACCGGATCGAGCTCAAGCGAGCTCACGAATGCCGTGCCGAGGTCTCCTTGGAACGCTTCCTGCCACCATTCCTCTTCCGCGTTGAAATACGGGGCCTCGGGATCATTGGAGGCCACCAGGACGCCGTGGCTGTCGGCGACCAATACGCGCACGTAATGTCCATTTTGGCCTGCCCACTTTTCCAGATACCGGATCGTCTCCGCCAAGGGAAGCGATCCTTTGGCCATGTGGGTCCGGAGGCGCTCGGATCGCCCGCCATCCAACATGGTTTTGATCTGAGCCTGGCTCTTTCCGGCATATTGTTGATTGGAGAGCTGAACGATTCTGCGGATGAGAACCGGCGCCGCCGCGAGTTGCACGGCGCGATCAATTTCCATATCCACGGCGGATGAAATGCGAATCGCGGTGGAGCGGGCAATTTCCTGAAAACTGCTGCCGATTGAATGCTTCAAGCTTTCGGTGCTGTACAGATAGGTCGCGACCAACGCGACGATGCCGGGCACGATGCCGGCGATGAGGAGCGCAATGAAGAATTTCTTTTGAAGGCCGGTCCTGGAATGATGTTCCATGGAATGAACCCGGCTCGATGAACTGAGGTCGATGATGTCGCCGCTTGAACGGAAAGTCAAGCGAGGCGGAATCGTGATTTTATGCGTTTTCCCCCGGAGGCAGCAGATGATACTTGGCCATCCGATAGCGTAGCGTGTTCCGGGTGATTTTCAACAAGCGGCTGGCCTCGGACACGTTGTTGCCCGTTTTTTCCAGCGCCTCCTTCAACATGGCCTTCTCCAGTTCATCGACCGATAATCCGAACGACAGTAGTGAGGCCGAGGACGCGGTGTCTTCCCGCGGGCCGCCGGTCGACACTAAATACGCCGGCACATGCTCACGCCGGATTTCGCCTTCTCGGCAACTGATCGTGATCCACTCCACCACATTGTGAAGCTCCCGGACATTGCCCGGCCACGGATAGTGCTCCAGGATGGTCAGGGCATCGGGCCCCACGCCACGGGTGCGGGTCCCCCGCTCGCGGGCGGACACCTCCAAAAACGAGGTCAACAGGGCCGGAATGTCGTCGCGCCGTTCCCGCAGAGGCGGGATGTGCAACGGGCAGACGTGAAATCGATAATAGAGATCTTCGCGAAACCGGCCTTTCTTGATGAGATCCGAGAGGTCCTGATTCGTGGCCCCAATGACGCGGATATCCACCTTGACCGGCCGTGTTCCGCCCAACGGATCAACCGTATGGTCTTCGAGGACCCGCAGCAACTTCGCCTGGGTGGTGAGGCTCATCTCCCCGATCTCATCGAGAAACAGCGTCCCGCGATCGGCCAATTGGAATCGGCCCGGCTTGGCTTTTTTGGCGTCGGTGAACGCGCCTTTTTCATAGCCGAATAATTCCGACTCCAGCAGGGTCTCCGGGATGCCGGCGCAATTGACCGCGATGAGGGGACCGCCGGCGCGTGGACTGGCATAATGGATGGCGCGCGCGAGCAGCTCCTTCCCGGTGCCGCTTTCCCCCGTGATGAGCACCGTGACGTCGGTCCGCGCGACTTCCATCGCGAGGCGCTTGACCTCATCCATTTGCTTGGACACGCTCACGATGCGGTCGAACCCGAACTGATCCCGAAGGCCCGCGCGCAACGTCCGATTGTCCTGCGACAAGCGGCTGGCCTGGAGTGCCCGCGCGATCACGATCTTGAGTTCATCATGATCGACCGGCTTGGACAGATAATCGTAGGCGCCCTTGCGCATGGCCTCGACCGCGGATTTGACGGTACCGAATCCGGTAATCAGCACTACGGGCACATCGGGCAACACGCGTTTCGCCGTCTCCAACACGTCGAGTCCGGTGGTGTGGCCGAGTTGGAGATCGGTGATGATCAGATCGATCGCTGCGCCTTCGCGCAGGGTGCGGAGGCCTTCCTCTCCGCTGGATGCCAGCATCAGCTCATAGCCTTCCTCTCTCAAGACCAGCTCGAGCAGGCGGCGCATGCGCTCTTCGTCTTCGATGATCAACAAGGTGGCTGGTCGCATCGTCATACCGGTTGGTGAAGGAGGTGCCGTGTCATGTTCCGCAAGGCGGACCGGACATTCGCCAGCACGCCGGCATGCTTCGCGCGGCGGATGGGACTGTGCTGAAATGCCGCGACGAACTCGGACTCGGTCAAGGCAGCCATCTCCGACAAACGAGGCGCAAGCGTGAGGGCAGAAGGTTGGAATGCGGCTTCGTTGGTCGGCGTTTCATTCACATTATAGGGGCAGACGTCCAGACAGTCATCGCAGCCGAAAATCCGGTTGCCGACGTCACGGCTGAGGTCGTCCGGGATCAGCTTGCCGGTGCGCGGCAGTTCGATGGTCAGATAGGAGATGCAACGCCGCGCATCAACGACGTACGGCTCCGTGATGGCGCCGGTGGGGCAGGCTCGGATGCAAAGCGTACAAGAGCCGCAGAGGTCCGCGGCCGGGTCGTCCGGATCAAGATCCAGCGTGGTCAGGATTTCCCCGAGCAGCAGCCATGATCCGAAGTCCGGCGACACGAGATTGGAATGCTTCCCGAT
>DATFCE010000007.1:0-2363 GCA_035253365.1 Nitrospiraceae bacterium | reverse complement strand
GATGTCGAAGTCACGCAGGTTCTTCGCCGGTATACGCGGACAGGTGAACTTGATGCCGCTCGGGGGCTTCAGGCACTCGAGGATCTTGTCGATTTTCCGCTGACCCGATACCCTCATGATCTCTTTTTGCTGAGGATCTGGGAACTGCGTCATCATGTCACAGCGTACGACGCCGCTTACACCGCACTTGCCGAAGCGCTGGGGGCGCCGTTATTGACTCGTGATGCGGCGCTCGCGTCGGCTCCGGGGAATCTCGCGCGGATCGAACTCATTTGACCGTCCCTCCCCTCTCCCGTCGTCTCGGTCTCTTGCCTCTGTTCTCTCCTGTCTGTATGCAGTAAGGTAGACGGGCCGGCGGGCATCAGCTCTGTCCACGCCTATGCGAAGACTCAATGGATCAACCTGCCCATACCAAATCCGCCATGCCGACTAGAACGATTGTGTGGCTGATCGTCCTGTGCTTCATCGGGATTCCCCTCCTGGCTCTGCCCATGCTGTTCAAAATTGATTCGCTCAGCGCCGCCGTGTTGCGCCAGGTCGAAGTGCGCCTCGGCCATACGGTGGATGTCGCGTCCATGCGCGTCACGGTCTTTCCTCGCCTCGGTGTGGAGCTGAGCGACGTCCGGGTGCTGGAGTCCTCCACGACCGCGCCCATCCTTTCAGCGCGCCGCATGGAGGTAGTCTTGCAGGTTCTTCCTCTCTTGCGTGGGCAGGTGATCGGCTCACGCGTCCTCATCGAACAGCCGCACCTGCATGTCTATCGCGATGGCGCGGGGCATTGGGCGCTGGCGCCGCCGGCCCGTTCGTCCTCCCCACGCGAGCAGGCTGAGAACCCTCTCGCGCTTTTTGCAGTGGCGCGAAACGTCCTCCTGACGGACGGGCGGGTGACGGGCACCGACGACTCAGGCCCAACCCCGAAGAAAATCCAATTGGTGACATCGTTACAGGCGGTCACTTCGGAAGAGGTGGCGGGCCGGACGGCCGTCGTTCACGTGCAGGGCGAGATACCGAATGACTCCGGCAGCGCCATCGTTGGTTTAGATGGCTACCTGATACAAACGCGCGCCGGAGACATTGAAGGACAGCCGGGGACGCCCGGCGCTATCCAGTTCGATGGGACGATACGCATGGATCGGCTGGATATCGGACAACTGGCCGATTGGTCGGGATTGCGCTCAACCCTGGACGGATGGCAGGGACCGACCAGCGTCACCGGGCGTGTCCGATTAGCGCCGCGAGCATTGGGCTACGATTTCATCGTGCCCGAGTGGACGGCTCACTTACGCGAGCTCTCGTTTCAGGGAGAAGCCAAACTGACCGGCATGGGTACGGGCGCAACCGGCTTTTCGGCGACCTTTTCGTCTTCCCCGCTTTCCCTTCGTCGTTGGTTCGATCATATTCCAAAGGACGGGCAACCGGAAGGCGCCCGGCGTGCGCTCACCGAGCGGGACGTCGATGGCCTCATCACCATCCGCACGGCTACCATAAGCGGAACATTGGGGAAAGACGCGCCGATGGAGGTCACCGCGGAGATCGGCATCCGCGAGGGCCGATTTCTCCCTGCGGCGCATCAACTCCCGGTTGAGCACGTCTCGGCCACCGTGTTCTATGACCGGCAGGAAATCCGGATGGTCGATGCGCAGGCTGAGTATGGACCGATTCATTTTTCCCGCGGCGGCATGGTCGTGACAAACGTGGGACAGGACCCGACCATCGAGGCGCACGTCTCAAGTTCAGCCCAAGCAGCCGGACTGCTGCGCTTAGCCCAGGCGCTCGACGCGCCGTATCTCGATACGTTTGTGACCGGATTCGAGCAAGCCCAGGGAGAGGTGGTCGCATCCGCCCGCTTCGCCGGGCGGCCGCTGAGCGCCGGAAGCGTAGCGCTGGTGGAAGCGGATGTGGCCCTTCACGATGTCGGGCTCCGCACACCGACGTTGCCGGTGCCTCTGCATAAGGTCAATGGCCGTTTGAGCTTCTCTTCGGGCATCATTCGGGTCGACACGCTGACCGGCCACATCGGGCCCGCGCAGATACACTCGCAGGGAACCATCACGATGGCCGCCGACGCCGCGTACCAAGATCTGGATATTGACATCGCCGCCGAGGCCGGCGAGCTCAAGTCGGTCTTGCCCGCCACGATCTCAGACCGCCGTCCCGAGCTTCGCGGACCGATTCGCCTGGCCGCCAAGGTGTCCGGTCCTTTGCGCGCGCCTCGGATCCGAGGCGCCATGGAACTGCAAGAGACCGCAGTGACAATTCCGGATACTGTCATGAAACCCGGCGGCACTCCTGCATCTATTGCGTTCGACGGCGCGGTATCGGCCGACCGGGTCCTCGTGGTGCGCAAGCTCGATCTGCTTATT
>DATFCE010000006.1:0-2679 GCA_035253365.1 Nitrospiraceae bacterium | reverse complement strand
CCAATCCCACATAAATTGTGCCGTCCCCGCATGCGCCATGATGCCGATCAATCCCGCGATGGAACCTTTCACGATGTCCTGAGTGATGGTTGCCATAGGTTTCCTTTCTTTGAGTTCATTAATAATTCACCACTGCCTCTCACAAGACCGTTCGTGCACCAAAATCCTAGTCCCGCTATCGGCTCACTCTGCGGCTCGTGTCGAGACTCCGCAAGAACGCCACCATGTCGGCGCGGTCCGATAGATTCCGAAAATAAAATGGGTGTGGCGCGTTAGCCCCCCGCTTTGGATCCAGCAGCTCATCCAGGCTGTGCACCGAGGCGTCATGCAGAAAAATAGTGGTGCGGTCCAAATCGAGGAGGAGCGGCAGCGCATTTCCCCGCGTCCGGCCCAGGTGACTGGCATCGATCACGATCATCTTGTCATCGAACGTACCAGGCGAATCTTGTATAGGACTAAACGGCGCCGGTCGCTCCGCCAAGACCGTGGGGTTGTACGCGGGCCACAGCGTCTTCAAGTCCACCAGCATGGGTGGCACGCGTTGGCTCTGATCGACGTGATGGCAGGCCGTGCATGTGGTACGGAACAGATCGCGCCCGTGAGCAGCCGCCTGTGCATTGACTTTGGCGCCGGGCGGGGCCTGCAAGCTATCGAGATAGGCATTCATATCGAGCAGTTTCTTGTTATCCACTCGCCGGCCCACGAGGCTTTCAGGTTTCCCGACCTTCCCGGTCATCTCGGCTTTGACGAAGGGATACCCGGTCACCCCCGTCGCCATTAAGATTTGCTCGTAATCTCGTGCCAACTGATCGCCGGCCGCCCCGCCGATCAACGTTAAGAATTGCTTGCCTTCCGGCGTGACAAAGGTGGTCTGATCCAGGTTCATGGTATAGGAGGCATTGCTGATGTCATCGAGCCGCTGATGCTCTCCGGCGGTTCCCCATGGAGCCGACAGATCGGTGCGGAAGAGGGGCTGATTCTTGACCGGGTTGCCGTTGCCGTCCGAGGTCTCATCAAACGTGCCGACCGGATAGAAATCTCGGTTCTTCAGATACGCGTCCACTTCCTCCTCGGTCGATTCGGGGGTTAGGCCCTTGGGGGCCCGTCCGTGAGTCTTTCCGCCCAAGGTCACTTGAAGGTTGGGATAATACGCCCGCGAATTGGCGGCGAGAGCGAGCAAGGCGCCGACATCAAGCGTGAGAGCCGCCGGTCCATCGATCCTGCGGCCGATCGAGCCGCCATTGGGCATGTTGTACACGGATTTGTCGGTAATCGTATGGCAGATGGTGCACGCAATACCGGCCTTGTCCCCGGCCATGAGATCCAACGTCCCATCGCCATTGCTGTCTTTGGGCACGATGCCGACCACCGCATTCGCATTGATGAGGGCCACGGTGGTCTTGACGTCATTGAGCATGGGCGCATTCTGCGGTGAAAGATCGGTTTTCAGTTCGGCGGCCAGGGCTTGTTGCATGGCGGGATCGATGGCTTCGATATCAATCTGTAAGCCGGCTTTCAATGCCTGAATGGGTGTGAATTTCGCTTTCAAGATGCCTTGCGGGATGCGCATGGCATCCGTCCAGAAGCCTTCATTGCCGAACGTCTCAAATCGATACACGTCTCGCCCCGCCACCGGATCTCCTTTTTCATGCGGAAACGGATTGGCGGTGATGCGGGGGCCGTCGGATTTTTCAACGGCGGCGGGTTGTGATTTGGTAATGGGAGGCAGTGGTTCTTTATGCTCACAGGCGGCGGTCGCACTCAGCGTCATCATGACGAAGAGCCACCGCAAAAGATGGGAATGCCTGACGTGCCGGCTGGAAGAACCCATGGCGCATACACCTTTCCTCGCCCAATAATCCAAAGGATCGGCACTGGGCGATAGCAAGCGGCGGTCCTCTTAGACCGCTATAGTCTTGGCTTCTCGCCAATCGTTACAGCGCCCGAGAAATAAAGTTAGGAATTCGACTTCCAGGTTCGGAATCGGTGGAGAATTTCCTCTCGGACGGCGGGAGGGAGCGGCTCTTCAGGGAGTTTTCCGAGGAGCGTAATCGTCTGCTTCATCTGCCGTAGGTATCGCCGGCATCCGAGGCACAGTCCCAGATGGATCTGAAAGCGGATTCTCTCCCGGAAGGACAAGTGGCCTTCCAGATAGTCCGTGATGGCTTCGGTAAATTCCCGGCAGGCCACGCCTCCCGCGAAATAGTCGTTCACGAACTTTTTGACCTGTTCACGAGCCATGTTCGGATTCGCCTTCTTTAAGATGACGCTCGAGCGCCGATCGCACTTTGGATCTGGCTCGGTGTAACAGCACCCGCTGATTCGTTTCACTGATTCCCATGATGTGGCAGACATCCCGCGCGTCCACTCCTTCCGTGTCGCGTAGGATGAGGACCTGCCGTTGCGAAGACGGCAACTTCTTGATGACGTCTTGAACGAAGATCCGGCTCTCTTTGGCGAGCAAGAGATTCTCCGGCGTGTCGTCCTGCCAGTATGCAGGCGCAGAGGTCCAATGCCCAATCCAGATGCCGCTGTTCTTAAAGCGACTGGGATCGACAGCAGGCTCGTTCTGATGCTCGGGACTGTCGAATGAGGAAAACGGACGGCTTCGGCCTTCACGCCAGGCGTGAGTCTTGGCCGTGTTGATCAAAATGCGGAAAATCCATGTCTTCAGCGAGG
>DATFCE010000005.1:0-4194 GCA_035253365.1 Nitrospiraceae bacterium | reverse complement strand
CCGTAACGAGAAGTTATGAGTCGGCGGCGCTCAGCCGTCGGAGGTTGACGACCTGTCATCTGCGTGCAGGCGATACGCCAACTGACGCCTGGTCGGCTCATGGCACGCCGGAGAATGTTTACTACGGAATGGAGACGGATGGTTGCAAGGTGGACTGTTCAGCCCGAACCGTGAACCGCATCGTACCGATTAAGCTGATCTCGTTAATCTTCCACCCGACGTGGATCTCGGCCTTATAGCGACCCGGCTTCCATCCGCCTTGCGGCGCGTCCAAGCGTAGATAACCGCTATCGTCTTCGAGTGCCACGTACATTGTGTCTTGGGTGACCAGAGTGTCGGTGGATAATCCATGAACCTCCTCGGGATAGCAGAGAGCGGACACTTGAAACGAATCGAGATGCTGGTAGAAGGTAAAGACAATAAAAACAGAAGGGGCATCCGGGTTGAACACGTTGGTGATGGAGATGGGCACAATCTCGTGAGTCCGGCGCACTCCCATTTCTTCGTCGAATCCTTCCGCCAAGCTAATCGAACGAAAAATCCCTTCAGGCGGCGCGTCGAAATTGTAAGGTTTGACATCTTCGTTCCGGTTTTGGAATTCTTCGATCGGAACGTTCCGCGTGAGAGGTGGATCGTCATCGGCAAAAGCATTCGGGATCGGGACAAGTCCGGCCATGAGCATGATGAGCCAGAATAATCGAAGCAATCGTTGCCACATAATCAAGACATACACAGTGATTCTCTTGACTGTCAACTCGGATCATGCGGAAGCGAGAAGCGCTCATTTCTTCCCGGCTCATTGCTATCGAGGGTTTGCCGCAGGTTGCGGCCGGACAGTTCATTTGTTAGAATCCGCTTCCTCCTATGACAACGAGCGTTTTCAATAATCCCGACGCCTTGCCGCAGCTTATCGGCGAATTTCGTCCGGTCGATGAATGGCAAGCTCACATCAACGACATCTTTTATGGCTTGCGCGGCGGACGCCTTCGGGAGTTCTATCAGACATTTGCCGCGGCGGATTACCGGCTCGCGCACGCGCTGGCGGCGGATTACTATGATCGCGTCCGGAAGCGCGATCAGGCAAGGGGCAAGGGGCAAGGGGCAAGGGGCAGTTTGGTCATACACGAATGGGGGTGCGGTAACGGCAATTTGGCCGCCTGCTTTCTGACACATCTCCAACGCCTCGACAAAGACGCTCTCGTCTATCCGCGCGTACGCTATGTGCTGGTCGATACCCATGAGACGACGTTGCAATTGGCCTTGGTTCATCCCGATCTCACTGCGCACAAGGACCGCGTCGAAGTCCGCTGTTCTCGCGCGGAAGACATGAAAGATTTCCAGGACGGGACGGTGGATCGCATTTTCTGTAATGAGTTATGGAATGACCTGCCGACCAAATTGATGCTAAGAAAAGACGGCGAGATGGAAGAAGAATTTCTTCGCCCGAATTTGTCCGAGGCCCGGCAAGCGGAAATCGGCGATTGGTCCGGATTCGTGCAATCGTTCGACAAAAAAGACGTCGCCGGCCTGAAGGCGTTTCCGGCCTTTCTCGAAGATATTATTTGGGAGAAAGAGTATCGCAAAGCCGACTGGAAAGAAGTGCCATACCGCAAGACCATTACGGAGTTTCTCAAAAAGATCGATGAGGAAGTGCTCGTTCCGGTCAACTTGGGCGCCTGCGCCACCGTCAAAGAAGCCAAGCGGCTGCTCGCGCCGGATGCCGTAGGGTTCAGCAGTTTTGACGCCGGCACATCCGATATGAGTGTTCTGAACGATCCCGACAAACCGTGTTATGGCCAGTTTGGAGGGCAATACAGTTTTATGGTGAATTTCGCGCTGATCGAAGCTGTGGCGCGGCATCATGCCATCGGGGCGGTCGAACTCGAGGCTCAGCGTGAATTCGTAGGGCGCAGCCTGAATACTCATGTGCTCAGTCTGATGGATTTACTCGCGACGCACGCCACGTCGGCCTCACTCAAGCCCTGGCAGCAGGATCGGTTACTGCTCCAAACGGTTCAAGCCCTCAATAATACCTACGAGAGCCCCTATCGCCGAAAGATCGACTTTGCCATTTCACAGGACGCGCCGCGGGAAGAATGGGAGTCCTTCCGGGGCCTCCTTCACTCGCTGAAAGACAACGGAGTCCCGGATACGATTGCGTATTTGACGGAAGAAGAATTATTTGCCGCCATGCGCGATCTAGAAGCCCTCGAGTATGATCGCGAGATAATTCAAGCCGCGCTCGCTGCACCCCCGCAGGGGGTCGATTATTACCACCATTTCATTCGTCCGTGATATATCCGACAGAACTCAACAGATTTTAAAGAAATTTCTTGACTCTTTTGAGCCAATTCGAGTAACGTGCCCAAAATCGCACAGGCCCTTCCCCATAAGGCCTACTTAAATAATCCACCGCCGTCCTTCAAGACGGTTGTGATGCCGAGGTTGTATGTTTGGTTCGTTCGGCTGGATGGAGCTATTGCTCATCCTTATCATCGTCCTCATTATTTTCGGTGCGGGAAAAATCCCTCAGCTTGGAGAGGGACTGGGAAAGGCGATCAAGGGGTTCAAAAAGTCGGTCAATGAACCCGATGCCGTCGATGTGACGGCCACGCAAGAGCAACCGCCGCCCCAAATTCCCCAATCCAGTCAGTCTCAACCCGGATCGCCGGTCCAAGCGCCGCCGCACGTGGCTTCGCCGCCGCCGGATCAATCACGGCATGGATGAGGGTTTAAATTACGAGAGGCTAGCAATTGTTCGGCCTGGGTGCGGGAGAGATTTTAATCATCCTGGTCATTGCCTTTTTACTGTTTGGGCCAAAACAGCTTCCTGAAATCGGACGCCAGGTCGGGAAAGCGGTCAAAGGTCTGAAAGAAACGGCCGATGATCTCCGGAAGTCGGTTGAGCCGGAAGTGAATCTCATTCAACAAGAAGTCAAAATGGTCGAACAAGACTTCCAAGCTTCCATGAAAGAAGCCGAGGAAGAAATCGACGCCATTACCAGCAAGCCGAATCAGACCGATTCCTCAGCCAGTTCCAAACCCAGCTAATATTATCGATGATTCGGACCAGCAAACCATCTCTACGCTCATCCGCCTCCGATACAGTAACTATAGTTACCGTCTTACTGCGAAACGCAGAACGAATCCGAATGCAATCACGGTGTGTGGCAGCATGAGACAGGCACACTCGGCTGCTCCACACGACGGCGCAACGATCCGGCTCATGAAGGGAGGTGACAAGGTCAGTTCGGACAGATGATGGAGACGTTCGGCACAACGTCTTCAAATGGATCACTACATAACACGCTCATCATAGTGGATGAGGTTGGATATCAGTCGGTACCGATTGCGATCGCGTCTGTTAGGCGTATTGAGCGGCCCGCAACTATCCAATCAACAGGAGGAACGCTATGGGAAGCATTTTTCAATGGAAAAGGTGGTTGAGGCACACAATCACCTTCATGGCGGCCGCGGTGGTCGCCGGGTTCCAGATTTTCTCGTCTCCCGTTTTCGCCGCGTATGAACTCCCTCCCGGGGAACGCATCACGAATCTCCCCGCCATTCCCCGCAACATGCCTCAGAAAGAGGGGTATGAGGCCTATGATCCCGTGATCGGCCGGAATTTCGACGTCAAAAACTTCTGGCTGCGCGCCGACCTGCGCGTCCGGCCGGAAATGCGGAACGGCGTCTGCTTCGGCGGCGGCGCGCCGGTTGCCGGAGCGTGTAACAGCTTCAATCCGGCCGGGGGAGCGTTTCTCGGTAACTCCGGTCAGAATTTTCAGGGCATGAATGCGAACGCCGGTCGAGGCGCCAATGACTTCTTCATCCAACAGTGGGTGCGGTTGGGCATCGGCTATGACCTCTCGCCGGACGTCAACTTCTACATGGAAATCATCGACTCCGCGAACTGGGGGTCGAACGGCAATCCCAACAATGCCGGTAACGGCGGCGACCCGTTGAATCACAATTGCGGCGTCGGCGTGACCGGGCAACAGGCGAACTGCCGGCTTGGAGTTCGGGCAGCGTACATGTTGATCCGAAACCTCGGCGGCGTACAGGGATTGAGCATGAAGGCCGGGCGGCAGTACGTGATTTTTGGCAACCATTCCTTGTTCGGCCACTTTGATTGGGCCAACACCGGCTATTCCCATGACGGTGTGATGTTCCAGTACACCACCAAGACCTTCGAGT
>DATFCE010000004.1:0-2584 GCA_035253365.1 Nitrospiraceae bacterium | reverse complement strand
CGGAAAAAATTTCAATTCGTCAAAGGCGAGCATCTGGAGGAGTGCCCGTATCAATATCTCGACTACCCGAAACACTTTGAGGGCGATGAGAAGTTGACATTCCGATCGCTGTTCTGGTGGGGCCATCACATGGTCTTCGCCTTGATTCTCGAAGGGCCGGGATTGCTGCGCTATAAGCAGAACCTGATCAACCGTTATCATCTTGTCGCGGGGCGAAGCCTTGATCTGTCGTTAAGTCCCACACCGTGGGAGTGGAAACATGGGGAAGGGTACACCATGCCGTTGACCCACGACCGCAAGTCTCAAGTCTCAGCTGTCCTGTCGGGACGCCGGTTTTTTAAGCTGGCTCGGTTTGTCCCGTATGAGGATCGGTCAATCTCCGAAGGCCGCCTGGTTGACATCGGTCGGGACACGCTCCGCTCCATGCTTCCGGTCCTCTCGCCCTGACAAAAGCTCAATCCATGCTGGCATTCGCGGCCGAATTTCATTAGACTCCGCAGCCATTGAGGGAAATCGGGGTGGCGTATCTGCTTACCTTGCCAAGGAGGGTCTTGTGAATAAACATCTGATGCCGTGGGTATTCGCGATCGGACTCGCGCTGCCGGCTCTTAGCGGGTGTGCGGGAAAAGGTGAAGTCGTCACGCTGGACGTCGGCGCAATTCCGGCCAAAGGGCAATCGACTCTTCGAAAAGACGACATGAAGGCGCTGGTAATGACGTTCGAAGATCAGCGTCCGGAGAAAAAGACGATCGGATACCGCACGCATATCGGAGGAGGCCGCACCTACTTCACCGTGGCTAACAATAAGCCTGGCGAAGTGATTGCGCAGGTGTTGGCGGATTATCTGAAACAAAAGGGATGGCGGACGTGGGTCAGCCCAGCCGGAGGCGCCGTTGTGCCGAATCCCGCCGGCGGCCTTGATGTCACCTTGAGCGGACAGGTCTTGGAGTTTTCGGCCAACGCAAAGAGCAAATTCGGATCGACCGATCTTACCGTGAAGACCAAAGTGGCTATTCAAGCTCAGAACACCGCTGACGGCAGCATCGCGCGAATGACGTTGAACGGCTCTCGCTCCCAAAGCGTGTTTTTGTTCAGCCCTGAAGATGTGCAAGAAGCCATCAATCAGATGCTGAAAGAAAGCGTGGAACGGCTGCTGGCCGACGCGAAAATTGAAAACCGGCTGCTTCAAGTTCAATAACGTAGATGCAGCCCAGCTTTGATCAACGGGATACAATCCGATGCGTGAGCGGCGCTGGGAATCGGAATCTACGTTGAGTTTCAATGCCGTGCTGGCGGTCGGGGAGCGACTGGCCGGATTCGGGTTGAAGCCGGCCACGCCCGCCAAGGACATCATTTGCTACATTGAGGAATGGACGGTGGAAAGCCCCGAAGACATCGATCAACTAGACGCCTGGGGCATTGAAGATGTGACCCTCGTGCATGTTCGCGAGCAGTGGCAGGGTGATTTCTTCTTGTTGGCCGGAAGCTATCACACGGTGTACCAACGGTATGAGGAAGTCGGTACTTATTGCTCCGTGAGTCATCCCTGGCGAATCGGCCGTCCCCTTCAGACCCATTTCCCTGTCGCCATGTTCTGGCTTGGGTTTCGACACCTCCATACATTTATTCGAGTCCGCGTGCACACGACAGAGGTCATTACGCCGGGGGAAACGCGGGCCGACGCGATGCGCGAACAATGGCTCGATGACCGCCTCCAGTCGTTCTCCGAAGCGATTACCGCGCTGGAGGTGCCGGTTCACGCCGAGATCAAGAATCACAATGTGGTCGTGCAACCTCAGCACGACGGGGCGCCGCTGTTCTGCTCATGGCCCGATGCGTTTGGGCCATGCCAGTTTGAGTACAATACCGCCGATCCCTTTGCCTTGTTGGTGCCGGCCAGCCGGTTGGCGGCGACCTTCGGGGATGCGCCGGCGACCGTCCGCGCCTATATGACCGGGTTCTCGGAAGCGGCCCTGACCGAGTTTCAGTCGATGGCCCCCGGCGCCCGATATACGTATCGCTGTTCGGCTCATTGCCCATTGGACGACTTACCGGAGGTGCTCCAAACGATTGCGCCGGACGGCCGTCTCTATGCGACCTTGTGCGAGTTTCAGACGCTCCAATTGCTGCCGGAGGGCGAGGACGCCTCCGCCATTATCGGGATTATGGGGAGCGAGGGTGGATTCCAAATCGAAGCGCGATTGAACCGAGCGCCCCTGAAAGAAGAAGACATGTCGCCTTGGTTAGAGACGGTTCTGGGAGTGCCGGTGATCTACTCGCCGCTGCCTCCGTTCCAGTAGCCGAATGTCCCTGTAGGGGGTAGCAGCCGTGAGATTCTCGACTGCCCCGCTCCGCGCCGCCGTTGCCAAGCCCCTTCTGCCGGTCATCTTTTTCTTCTCCGGCGTTGCTTATGACACGTTGACCCTGACCCGTATCGATCGGCTGCTCGATAATCTGATTCTGCTTCTGTATCTGAGCGTCTTGGGTATCTTGATTATCCTTAAGGGCCGGGACGATCTCGGGATGCTGCCGGCGCCTGAGCGAAGCCGGGGGCTCTCCCGCGTGCTTCTGCGCGCGCAGCCGT
>DATFCE010000003.1:0-3426 GCA_035253365.1 Nitrospiraceae bacterium | reverse complement strand
CATCGGAGGGTCGGAGGGGGTGGTGGCGCCGCTCCATCCAAGCACCCAGGCCGATGTCGTACAGAGTCCTCCGATGGCTACGCTGACCAGCGGTCCGGCAATACCCATCCAAAACTCCGTCTTCGCATCCGCAGCATCCCGCTCGATGTGCGCCACGCCGCCAAGCGCAAACAGCGTAATGGATTGCACCGGAAGGTGTCGCGCTTTCGCCACGAGGGCATGTCCCAACTCGTGCACGATGATGGAGGCGAAGAAGAGGAGACCCGTGAGCAAAGCCGCCGACCAGATCGTCCCCGAACTCCACTGAGGATTGATCTCGTAGAAATGCGCCCGCAAGGAGAACGTGATCAAGACGGCAATAATGATCCAACTGTAATGAAGGCCGATGTCAATTCCGGCAAGGCGGCCGATTCTGATGTGAGGCTGCATAGAAATTCAGCTACTCCACGAGAGTCGCTTCGTCCTCGATTATCGCGTTCGATGCAGTCGTTCCGCTATGCGTAAGGGTCGGGGCACCGTGACGATCTTGCATGCATCTTTCGATCAGCACTCCGCATACAAAGCCGACAATGAGAAACCCGATCCACGCGATAGTCCGCATGATGGTCATGGCTTCGCGCCGTGCCGGTTCGTTTAAGCTAAAGGCGCATGGCTTGAGGCCGTGTGAACGATTCTAGTAGGGGCCGGAACAGAGCGGTAGCAGGCGGTGTCTGTCAGAGTAAGTACCTATGCTGCGCCAGGCAGGGCCGCCATGGCCGACAGGAAGGCCACTATATACGATACTCGTGTTTCACCTAGCATCTTTACCTGTCTTCAGCATAATGACGCCCCGACTGCTCAAAGACTTTTGTGGAGAAGACATCCAAGAGGACTAAGAATCCGTAAACAGTGCAAGACTCGGATCGCATCGAGCAACTTCAGACGGCGGAGGCGTAGTCTGTCTACTTTCCCTCGCATGTGCGCTTCCATTGTGGAGGAGGAATCGGTGTCCCCCCGCCCGCGACTTCTGTTAGTTGAAGACGACGGTGAGCTTCGGCGACAACTGAAAGAGGCTCTTTTTTCGCACTACGAGGTGGTGGAGGCCGTGGGCCGAGCAGCGGCCGTGGCGTTGGTGCAGGCCGAGCGTCCCTCGCTGGTGGCGTTGGATCTCGGGCTTGAGCCTTCTTCGCATGGGACGACTGAAGGATTGGCCGTGCTGGAGGAGTTGTTGGCCATCGATCCTCTCATCAAGGTGATCACCATGTCCTCAGGCGATCCGGGAAGCGCTTTGCAGGCCGTCCAGTTGGGGGCCTATACCCATATGCATAAGCCGGTGCATGTCGATGTGTTGAAGGACATCCTGCAACGGGCTGCCCGCCTGCACCGTCACGATCAGGACACGCTCGCGCTGCAACAGACCTCTACAGCCGGGCAGTTCGCGGATATTATCGGAACGAGCCCCTCCATGCAGCGGATCTTCAAGATGATCCGGCGCGTGGCGGAGTGCGATGTGCCTGTGCTGTTGACGGGCGAGAGTGGAACAGGAAAAGGATTGATTGCTCAGGCCATTCATCGCCACAGCAGACGTCATGGTGGACCGTTTATTGCCATCAACTGCGGTGCGATACCGGACAATCTCTTGGAAAGCGAGTTGTTCGGTCATGAAAAGGGCGCGTTTACCGGGGCGCATATTCAGCGAAAAGGCCGCATTGAGTCGGCGCAAAACGGGGTGCTTTTTCTCGATGAGATTGGAGAACTTCCGCTGCCCTTACAGGTCAAGCTGTTACATGTCCTTCAAGAGCAACGAATCGTGCGAGTGGGGGGGCGCGAAGACATTGCGGTGGATGCGCGCATCATTGCGGCCACCAACCGTAACCTGAGTCAGGCCATCCTTGAAGGCGCCTTTCGTAAAGACTTGTTCTATCGGCTGCAGGTCGTCACGATTGCCGTGCCTCCTCTTCGCGAGCGCGGTGAAGACATCGTGCTGCTGGCTCAAAAGATTCTGCAGTGCGCCTCACAGGAATTGCGGAAGAAAAACTTGGGGTTCACCCGCAAAGCGTTGAACGCGATACAGGCTTACGACTGGCCGGGGAATGTGCGGGAAATGGAAAACCGAATCAAGCGAGCGGTGGTGATGGCTGTAGGACCACGGCTGACGTCAGAGGATTTGGAGTTGACGTTGATGGGCGCAAAGTATGAAGGCCGCACCCTCAAGGACGTCCGCGAGGCGGTGGAGAAGGAATACATCCACATGACGTTGAACAAGCATCAGTGGAATATTACTAAGGCTGCCATGGCGTTAGGCATTAGCCGTCCCACTCTCCATAGTCTGATCTCTCGGTATTCCATCAAACGCTAGCTAACGCTCGCTCCGCCGCGCGGCGGGAATTAGGAAGACAACCCAGTGATGTATCGGTATGACCGTCGGTTCTGCTTACACTGTCGTCGGTATCCAATCCATGCGTTTTTAAACATGATTACGCCGAAATTGATGTGCGAGCCTCAACTCTTATTGCAGAGGCGTCAGAAACCTTTACAGTCTTTCAGCTATGCCGAAGACGTCTGGGGATTCGCGACAAGAGTCCGGTCATCTACTCTCTTTTCACACTGTTCGCGAATAACTTTTGAATTCAAGATGTTCTCGCTTCACCGCTTCGCGTCACGCAACGCTCTTCTGTTCGGGAAACTCGAAGGCATGTTCCGTGCACAGTTGCGCGGCGGAAGGTGAGCATTCCATTCATGATCAGCAAGCGAGGCCACGATGCAGAGTCGATCGCATACCATTGATGCGCGTGTGTTATCCATCCTAAAACCGCTGACACGGGCCGTTGTCGCGTTCTCTTTGGTCTTTTCGGTTCTTACAAGTTTGTGGCTGGACCATGCGCTCGCAATCCCGCTCGGCAATCTGGTCAACGGCGGCAGCATCACCCAAGGCGACAAGGTCTTTAGCAATTTCAGCGGCGGCCTGGACCTACAATTCGGAACCTTCTCCCCATCGGGGATCGGCGGGATTGATGTGCAAGGGGTTACGGTGGCCGGCATGGGAGGGACGGCGCAGCACGGTCTTCAGTTCACAGGTCCCTTTTCCACTTCCGGGTCCGGCCTTAGCGTGCTGAATTATTTCATTGGATATGACGTGAGCGTTCAAAACACGACATCTCAGATCATCGGGCTGACGACATCCCTGATCAATCCGGCCGTCACCCAAGGAGGTGAAATCCTGCTTAGCACGGAAGCCTCTCGCTCCTCGAACGGCTTCTTTCTCGGGGTCGGAGATGCCACGAATACCTCCCCGCAGTCGACGCTGACGTTTGCCACCGCGGGGCTTTCGTCTGTGCGGGTCGGTCAGGAACTTGTCCTGTTCAGCGAGGGGGGGACATCCACGTTGGGCGGCGTGCAGACCACCTTTGCTCAAGGAGGCGTCACTCCTCCTCCCGGACTGATTCC
>DATFCE010000002.1:0-4019 GCA_035253365.1 Nitrospiraceae bacterium | reverse complement strand
CATGCTGAACCACCAAACGAATGTCCTCACGACTATGTGCACCATGCGCGCTGAAATACACGCGCCTTTGCCAATCTATCCGAGGGTGTCGTAACTGTCAAGAATACCGGCGAGCTCGCCATCCCGTTACGATGCGGTGTGCGGCGGCGTGGAAGGCGGAGCGGCCCGCAATCCTCGATGCAAAAAAATCGAAATGCTGCCCGCGCCGTTGTTGGCGGCCACGAGGCCGGGTTCTTCCGACTCGTTCGTCGTCAAATAGAGCGTGGCCAAGGCAAACGGACCGCCCCGCGTTCGATAATTCATGGGCGGATAACGAAAGGTCCCATCGCCGCGCCCATACAAAATCGAAAGATCATTCGATTGCACATTGACAATGGCGACATCCGTGACTCGATCGCCGTCGAAATCTCTGGCCAGCCCATACACCGGACCGGCATCCGCTCCCGATTCAATGCCTTTTTGAAACGTGCCGTCGCCGTTGCCTAGAAAGATAGTAAACGTGTCCATTTCCCCGTTAATGACCAAGAGGTCAGTCATTCGGTCGGCATTGAAGTCGGCGAAGGACACCACCAACGGCCGTTTCCCCGTTCGATAGTCGGTCGGTTGCCGAAAAGTCCCGTCGCCATTGCCCAGCCAGATAGAGACCGCGCTGCTCATCGGTCCGCCGTTAGACACGGCCACATCGAGATTGCCGTCGCGGTTCAGATCCGCGACGGCGAGAGAAGTCGGGGTGTCTCCATATTCGTATTGCGGACCGTCCGAGAATGTTCCATCGCCTCCGCCCAACAGCACTTTGAGCTTGTCGTTTCGCAGCGCCATGACGAGATCGGGTTTATGGTCTCCATTGATATCGCCGCTGGTAATCGAGACGGGGGACTTGTGCACGCCATATCGCGGTCCGGTCCCAAAGGTCCCGTTGGCCAGCCCATAAAAAAGGGCGATTTGATCACTCCCTGAACAGGCAACGGCAATATCCAGCAATCCGTCACCATTAAAATCGTTCAAGGTGAGGGCCCGAGGCTCTTTGGCGGCGCGGAGTTGGACCTGTTCCTTAAACGTCCCGTCTCCATTGCCGAAGAGGATGGACAGGGAACTGTCACCGATATTGGTGGTAATGAGGTCGGTCAGACCGTCCTGGTTGAAATCGGCCGTCGCGATGGAAGTAGGATTTTTTCCTACTGTATAGCTGGCAAAGAGATAAAACACATCAGGCGGTACGTACGGCTCCTTGTTACCGCAACCGGCCGACACAAAGAGACCCAACATGACGGCAGTCGCGAGGGAAAGGAACTGATACCGGTGGGACCGAGACGATCGGCTGATCAACACTTCAACACCATGCGAAACGACATACGGTCCCGAGTATACCGAGCCGCCGCTATCTTTCGCAACGACAGGGCCAATAAAGCGTAGGTGCTCTTTTCAGTGGAAGCGGGCGGCAGGAGTACGGTAAGATGCTGGCAATCGATGAGGGAGGAGGCTATGGCAGAAGAGAACGTTAAGATCGAATTGACGATGTATGGAATCGCCGAAGTGCTCAAATGGTGCGTCGAACGG
Organism: Nitrospiraceae bacterium; assembly: GCA_035253365.1. Taxonomy (GTDB): domain Bacteria; phylum Nitrospirota; class Nitrospiria; order Nitrospirales; family Nitrospiraceae; genus DATFCE01. The sequence goes on along the minus strand of DATFCE010000002.1, from coordinate 2,462 downwards.
AACAACGGTCGAGTCCCGGGCGTGGATACGGATGGGTTCAAAAAGATGCAGGCTTTACTGGCGGAACGGCCTCAGGCGAGTGACTATTTCACACTCGATCAATTCTGGAAGAAATCTGTGGTGTTGGAACTCACACCGAAGGAAGTGGAGACGATTGACCGGTGTTTGTACGATATCCCCAATTTTGAGAACGTTCAGCTCCCTCAAATCAGACACAAGTTCTGGCCGCAGCAGCCTGCCTCACGTTAAGATGATTCCTATGGCCCCACGCTGTGCGGCACAAATCTGATCTGCCAGACTTCCCGACCTTCACATCGGGTGGCACCGGCAATCTGTCGAGGCCTTGCCAAAACGGATGGGCTGTGTTTTATTAAATCGGGTGGAGGACTTGCTCTGGTTGTGCCCCGGAGTAAGGACGTCTCTCATCCTCCTGTAGAGATGTCCCCTCCACCTTTCTTTTTGATCTTACCCTTCAGCAGGGTTAGAGAGTTCCCTCCCCTTTCAAGTACTTGCGGAATCGATCCATCAACTCGGCTCCGAGTGTTCCACCCTCCGGTTTCTTGGTTTCCGGGTCCTTGAAGTGCTGCCTGATCTCATCCAACCGTTTTTCCGCCTGTTCATTACCCTGTAATCGTTTGGTTTTTTGAAGGGCCGTGTCGAACGCATCAAAGGTCAATTGATTGTACCCGAATGACCGAATCCGCTTGACCGCTTTCATCATGGCTTGATTGCGGAACATCGTCAGATGCTCCGAGTCGATTTCCTGCAGCCCCATTTTACGCGCGCGTCGCTCGGCTGCTTTCCGAATGCCGCTGCGCACAAAATCCGGAGAGGTCTGGAGGCGTTTCCACGCCTCATCGGTCCAGAGAATGGAGTGCTGCGGAGCATCCCACAGAGAGGTCAAGACCGCTTCATCGATGAATGTCAGGCCCCGCTCACGAGCCAGATCCTCGGTATCCCGCTTGAGCATGTCCGTGACGAAATCGAGCGCGATCGGCGGTGTGCTTTTAATTTTCTCATGGAGCCGTGCCTGTGCCCCTTCCGTCCAGGACATCGGCGGACCGGCGTGCTCTTGGATGTCGCCGAGCGCTTCCACCTTTTCAAACAGCTCGACATTCACTTCGAGATGACCTCGCTCCAACGCCAACTCTTCGGCAATTTGGCGAATCATCCCTCGCATGAATTCCGGAACGGTGTCCAGCCGAGCCTGCGCCGCCGCCGTCCAGGGAATCTTGCCTTGTTCGAGCTGATCCGCAGCGGCGGCCATTCCGGACTCGCCGCCCATCCGGCCCATCATCTGGCTTTTGAATTGATCCAGCACGTCGGCCGTGATTTCGGCATAGCCCAATTCACGGGCTTTCTTTTCGGCAAGGCGTTTCACCATGCCTCGAAGAAAAATCGGCGCCCGCTCCATACGGGCCAGCGCCCCCTCCGTCCATCGAACTTCCGGCTCCGCGGTGTGCTCTTTTGAATCAAACATTCCCATGGCGGCCTTTCAACGCTGTGTATTCACTTGTTCAGTAAGGCCTTGAGTTCCTTGCCGGCTTTAAAAAACGGCACTCTCTTAGCCGGTACACTGACGGTGGACCCGGTCTTTGGATTGCGTCCCTCTTTCATTCGGCGCGACCGCAGTCGAAAACTGCCGAATCCCCGAATTTCGGTCTTGTCCCCCTTTTGAAGCGAATCTCGGATGCTATTGAAAATCGTGTTGACCACGATCTCGATTTGCCGTTTCGTCAGCGTCGTCACCTGTTCCGAGACGCGCTCGATGATCTGTGCTTTCGTCATGTCTTCCTCCTTACGACACTACGCACCCCACCTTCGGTGCGGGGTACGGGATGGCGATTCAGAATGCCATGAGATAATTGAGGCTGACGCCCGTTTCGAAACGCAGACGTGGAAGGAGCCCGAGCCGGCTTTCGACTAAATCACGAATAGAAAACCGTTTGCGGGGCTCGACCACCTTGGGCTCGCCTTCCAACCCCGTCAAATCCGCGGCAAGCTTGATAGCGTCGTTCAGATCGCCGAGCTCATCCACGAGCTTCGCATCCTTGGCCTGGCGCCCGGTGAAGATGCGTCCGTCCGCGAGCGGTTGGACCTCGGTCACAGTCAACGAGCGTCCGTCGGCGACGGCCTCAATGAATTGCCGGTGCACATCGTCCATGACGGACTGTAGAATCCGCCGATCTTCGGCGCTCATACTCCGAAATGGCGATCCGATATCTTTATGTGACCCGCTTTTCACGACGACATTCTCAACGCCGATTTTCTTCAACAGGCCTTCCACGTTCGCCAACTCCATGATCACGCCGATACTACCCGTCAACGTTCCGGGATTCGCGATAATGCGATCGGTGGCGGCGGCGATGTAGTAGCCGCCGGAGGCCGCCACCGTTCCCATCGAAGCAATCACGGTTTTATTATTTTTATGCCGCACGCGCAGGACCGCGTCGTGAATTTCC
>DATFCE010000001.1:0-3037 GCA_035253365.1 Nitrospiraceae bacterium | reverse complement strand
GACCTCGGCGCCGGCTTCGGCTTGCGCCCGCGTGGGTCCCTCCTGAATCCAGATGTCTTCACAAATGTTCACGCCCAGCACCGTCCCGTTGAGCACGACGAGCGGCTTGGATTGCCCCGGATGAAAGTAACGGCTCTCGTCAAAGACGCCATAATTGGGCAGGTAGAGTTTGTGATAGGTGGTGACTAACCGACCATCGGCAACCACCGCCGCCGCATTGGAGAGTTGGCGTCCACCGGCCGGCACAATCATGGGTCGATCGCTGGTGTGGGCCGGTGTTTCCTTCGTCGCCACAAACCCGATGACCGCGGCGATGTTCTGGCAGCGACGAATCACCGCTCCCAGCGCTTTTCGAGTCTCCTTGAGAAACCGTGGGTTCAAGAGCAAATCCTCCGGCGGATACCCGGTCAGCGCGAGCTCCGGAAAGGCGACCAAATCTGCTTTGGCTCGACGAGCTTCCCGCAACCAGCGTTCGATCCGTTGGGCGTTTCCGGCCACATCTCCGACGACGGAGTTCATCTGAGCCATCGCAATTCGGAAGATGCGCATAATACAAACGCCTCCGTCCTGCGAAAGAACCGGAGAATCATGATCCTTTCACTAATACCTTGCTTCGTTGAAGACCCATGGCAAGAAACAGGAGAATGAGGACACGGAAGGCCCTGGCGCAGACCAGCGCCGGACGTCAAGGTCAACGCTCCTCGGCCCGCTCTTCAATCTCGCCGGCCAGCAGAATTGCTTCGGCGATCTCGCGCATGGACTTTCGCAAGCCCATGCTTTGTCGCTGGATCAGCCGGAAGGCCTCTTCTTCCGTCAGCTTTCTGGATCGCATGAGATACCCCTTCGCCCGCTCCACCGTTTTGCGAACGGCTAGGGCCTCCTGCATCTCGTACGATTTTTCCAGCAAGGTGGCATGCTCGATCGCAATCGCCGCTTGATTGGCGATGGCCTGCATGAGCTTGACTTCTTCGCCGGTAAACACATGTGGTTGGGACGTATAACTGTTGATCACCCCGACGACCTTGTCGCGAACCATCATCGGGACCGAGAGCAGCGAGCACAATCCCTCTTTCTTGGCCATGTCGGGGTACATGTAGGTCCGATCCCGCGTCACATCGGCGACGATGATCGGTCGCCGCTCTTGGACCGCTCGTCCGCTGATGCTCTGACCCACCCTGAGGTTGGGCTTGAGACGATACTGCTCGCTCAAACTTTGCGTCGCCACGATCCGCAATTCCCCCGCTTGCAGATCGAGCAGCATGATGGAGCAGATCTTCGACGCCATCATTTGCGCCGTCATGGTTACCATGAGATGCATCATATCTTCAATCAATCGATTCGACACGACCGTTTCGGACACCTGGGAGAGTGTCTCCAACTGCAGCGCTTTGCGTTTCATCTCGTCATACAAGCGCGCATTCTCGATCGCGCCGCCGACCTGGTTGGCGATAGTGGACAACAGCGCCAGCTCATCGGGCCGATAGCGACGCGGCCGCTTGTGCTGCACGTTGATCACGCCGACGACTTCTTTTTTGGCCATGATGGGCACGGAGACAAACGCCTGGTAGCGATCTTCGGGCAGGTTATGAAAAAACTTGAACCGGGGATCATCGCTGGCATTGCTGGAAATCACCACCCGTGTCTGTTCGCGGGCAACCCACCCGGTGATGCCCTCTCCCAGTCCGATCGTAATGCGCCCGATCAATTTCGGGTGCGGATTTTTTGAAGCCCGCAAGATGAGTTCCTCGCGTGTGTCCGACAAGAGATACAGGAGGCACGCTTCGGCATTGGTCACCTCGACCACCATGTCCACGATATGCGTCAGCACCGCTTCCAAGTCCAACGTGCTGCTGATGGACTCGCTGATGCGATGCAGGGCATCGACTTCGCGGGTCTTCTCACGCAGGGCCTGGGCAAGATGTTGGGGCGAACCGGCGCGAATTGCTTTCATGGCCTCTCTGAAAGACCGGTGCGATCATGAACTCCCATGCAGGCCAGGTTCATGCGTGGGCCTTCCGCCTTGTCTGTTCAAACCATTCTTTAAGAGCCGCTTGCTCGAGCGGAGCGATGCGGACGCGGCCGATGCGCTCGGGAAGCACGCAATAGATACGGCCGTCGGCGACCTTTTTATCATGCTGCATCACTTCCCATAGATCGGGAAACGTGCGCTGAGGCAGAGACACCGGGAGCCCAAGACGGCTAATCAACGCCCGCTGGCGCGCCACGACGTCAGGTGGGCACAGTCCCAGCCGCTCGGCGATCTCCGCCTCGGCCACCATCCCGATGGCCACCGCTTCGCCATGCATGAGCGACCGATAGTGTCCCAGCGACTCCAGCGCATGACCCACGGTATGGCCATAATTGAGAATTCGGCGGCGGTCGGATTCACGCTCATCCGCCATGACCACCTCGGCCTTGATGGCGCAGGACCGCGCGATGACGTGCGCCACAGCCTCCTCATCCATTCGGAGTAAGGCCTCCACATGGGTCTCCAGAAAGTGAAAGAAGGCTTCATCCGCGATCATGCCATACTTGACCACCTCGGCTAGACCGGCAAGCCACTGGCGCTTCGGAAGGGTCTGTAACGTCTGGGGATCGATCAGAACAAGTCTGGGCTGGTAAAACGCGCCGATCAGATTCTTCCCCATCGGGTGGTTGACACCCGTCTTCCCCCCGACGCTGGAATCCACTTGCGCCACCAACGTAGTCGGCACCTGAACGAATGCCATCCCGCGCATATAAATCGCCGCTGCAAAACCGGCGAGGTCGCCGACGACGCCGCCGCCGAGGGCCAGCAGCAGGGACCCGCGCTCGAGTCGCGCCTTCGCGAGTTCATCGAGAATTTTGGACACCCATCGGAAAGTCTTGACGCGCTCACCGGCCGGAATCACGACGGTCAGGACCTCATACCCGGCTGCTTGCAGCGAACGAACGACGGTCGGCGCGTAGACCGGCTCGACCGTGCGGTCGGTGACGACGGCCACTTTGCCCGGCGCGCCGACCATGCGGAGCTTCAGGCCGATGTCGCCGAGCGCGC